>NZ_JBJJBV010000305.1:0-7480 GCF_045446735.1 Nocardiopsis protaetiae | reverse complement strand
GGGCTCGTGGCCCGGGCGCGCTTCACGCGCGCGCACGCTACAGCATGTCCGCCAGGAAATCGAAATCCCCTCCGGCGGCTTTCTTCAGCCTTCGGCGCTCGCGCTCGGAGAGTCCCCCCCAGATACCGAACCGCTCGTCATGTTCGAGCGCGTATTCCAGGCACTCCGCTCGCACGTCGCACGACAGGCACACCTTCTTGGCCTCCCGGGTCGAGCCGCCCTTCTCGGGGAAGAACGCCTCCGGGTCGGTCTGTGCGCACAGTGCGCGTTCCTGCCAGCCCAGATCCTCATCCGAGCCGTGCGCCAGCGGGATGATCTCGCTCATGCGCACCTCCTGTTGCCCCCCATAGATGACCCGACCCAATTCGTCCCCCGGGCCGGGCGGAATCCCACCCTGAAATTACACGTGGACGCAGTGCTACTCGTCAAGCGCCCTGCGTGGTAATCCACTGAATATCATGTAACGAAGCGTCAACGCTGCTCGGTTCATGTCCGTTCTGCGGATTACCACGCAATTCACGACGTTCCAGGAAGGCGGAGGACGCGAGGCCCGCGCGGAGGGTTCAGCGCTGGCCCTCTCCTCCGTACCAGCCCTGCTGGCCCCCGGTACCGCCCTGTCCTTGCTGGTCAGAGCCGTAGCCGGAGCCCGAGCCGTACTGGTCTCCGTATACGGAGCCGCCCTGGTCGGTCGTCTCCGTACCGTTGTTCTCACCGGAGTTAAAGAAAGGTTCAACTCCACTCTCGGACGCCGCGGGCTGCTGGCCCTGGCCGTACCAGCCGTAGTTGACGGCGTCCTGGGCCGCCTGCTCGCCGGAGGCCGCCGCCTGCTCGCCCTGGGGGGCGTACTGGGACGGGTCGTAGGCCTGGCCGTACGCCTGCGACTGGGCGTCGGTGCCGTACTGCTGTGCCTGCGGCTGCGCCTGGCCGTACTGGTTGGGGTCGTACGCCTGCTGACCGGACGTGTCGGTCCCGTACGGCTGCGCCTGGCCGTACTGGTTCGGGTCGTACGCCTGCTGACCGGAGGCGTCGGTCCCGTACTGCGGCTGGGCGTAGGACTGCTGGGCCCCGGTCGTGTACTGCGGCTGGGCCTGGGCCTGGCCGTACTGGTTCGGGTCGTAGGCCTGCTGCGCCTGGGACGCGTCGTAGGCCTGCGCCTGCTGGGCCGCGGCGTCGTAGGCCTGCGGCTGGGCGTAGGACTGCTGGGCCCCGGTGGCGTACTGCGGCTGCGCCTGGGCCTGGCCGTACTGGTTGGGGTCGTAGGCCTGCTGCTGACCCGAGACGGCCTGAGCGGGGTCGGCCGCGGGCTGGCCGCCGGTCATGGTCGGGTCCTGGTAGCCCTGGGCGTACGCCTGCGGCTGCACGCCGCCCTGCGGGTAGCCGCCGTAGGCCTGCGCCTGAGCGGCCGCGCGCGGCACCAGGTTCGGGTCGTTGAACGCCTTGAGCAGTGCGAAGGCGAAGATGCCCAGCACCGCGCCCTGGCCAAGCGTGCCGAGGAAGCCGGCGAAGCCGAGGCTGATCATGTTGGCGTTGCTGGCCACGATGAACTCGGTGATGAGGTTGATGGCCGCGAAGAACAGCCCCAGCCCGGAGATGATGAGCGAGGTCAGCACGATGCCGAAGGCCGCCGGCCGGGTGCGCTCGGAGGTGAGCACCAGGAGCACCGCGGCGGCGAGCAGGATCACGACGGACAGACCGAAGAAGTGGCCGCCCGCGCCTCCCAGCGCCGAGGCGAAGTTGCCCGGATAGCCCGAATTGGCGATCAGTCGGATGAAGCCCGCCAGCACACCGGCGCCGACGGCGCCGATCAGGACCCACGCCGCGGGTAGGCGCAGGCGTTCCAGTGTTTCGTTGTTCAAGGGAGATTCCCCTCTGCTGCTTTGTCGCCGCCCTCGTCGGAGGAAGAGTGGCTTGTCGTCGGGCTGTTCGGTCGGAACCGGCCGATCACGGCTGTGGAACATGGGGACGCCGGAGGATCGGACCGTTGAAGTGGGACGGCGGCCACGGTACCGAGGTTCGGCCGATCGGCGAACCGACGGTACCGGTACGGTCACGCCCGGGTCGCGCCCACGGGGGGCGGAGGACCCGTACATGCCTCCAGCCTGCCAGACTTGGACGCATGCGGATAGTCGTACCGGCCGGTGGCATCGGCGGAGCGCGCTTCCTGCGGGGCCTCAAGGCGGCCCTGGGAATCGACTCCCCGATCCCGGATGAACAGAGCACGAACGCCATCACCGTCATCGGCAACACGGGTGACGACATCACCCTGTTCGGACTGAGGATATGTCCGGATCTGGACACGGTGATGTACACCCTGGGCGGAGGCATCGACGAGGAGCGCGGCTGGGGCCGGACCGACGAGACCTTCACGGTCAAGGAGGAGCTGGCCGCCTACGGCATGCGACCCACCTGGTTCGGCCTGGGCGACCGGGACACCGCCACCCACATCGTGCGCGCCCAGATGCTCGCCGCGGGCTACCCGCTGTCGGCGGTCACCGAGGCGCTGTGCGACCGGTGGAGGCCCGGGGTGCGGCTGCTGCCGATGACCGACGACCAGGTCGAGACGCACGTGGTCATCGAGGAGGACGGGCGCAGGCGCGCGATCCACTTCCAGGAGTGGTGGATCAAGTACCGGGCGGCGGTGCCCGCGCAGAGCATCGTGAGCATGGGCGTGGAGGACTCCAAGCCCGGCCCCGGGGTGCTGGAGGCGATCGCCGAGGCCGACCTGGTGGTCCTGCCGCCGTCGAACCCGGTGGTGAGCGTGGGGTCGGTCCTGGGCGTCCCCGGCATCCGGGAGGCCCTGGCCGCCAAGACCGTGGTCGGCGTCTCCCCCATCATCGGCGGCGCCCCCGTGCGCGGCATGGCCGACGCCTGCCTGGAGGCGATCGGGGTGGAGACGAGCGCCGGGGCGGTCGCCGCCCACCTGGGCGCCGACCTGCTCGACGGGTGGCTGGTGGACGAGGCCGACGCGGGCACCGCGGTCGAGGGGATCGAGGTGCGCTCGCGCCCGCTGTACATGAGCGACCCGCGGGCCACCGAGGCGATCGCCCGGGCCGCCCTGGACCTGGGCCGCGAGCTGGCCGGGCGCAAGGGCGGCGGCGAGTGAGCGCGGACGCGGCGGCCGGGGTGCGGGTGCGCGGGCTGGCGGGCCTGCCCGAGGTGGGCGAGGGCGCCGACCTGGCCGCGCTGATCGCCGACGCGGTCGCCGCCTCCGGCGAGCCGCTGGCCGACGGCGACGTCCTGGTGGTCACCTCCAAGATCGTCGCCAAGGCGGAGGGGCGGCTGCGCCGGATGGACCGGGAGGCCGCCATCGACGCCGAGACGGTGCGGGTGGTCGCCCGCGCCGGGAGAACGCGGATCGTGCAGACCCGGCACGGGCTGGTGATGGCCGCCGCCGGGGTGGACGCCTCCAACGTCGAACCCGGCACGGTGCTGCTGCTGCCCGAGGACTCCGACGCCTCCGCCCGCGCCCTGCGCGCCGGGCTGCGCGAGCGGCTGGGGGTGCGGGTGGGCGTGATCGTCTCCGACACCTTCGGGCGGCCCTGGCGGGTCGGGCAGACCGACGTCGCCATCGGCGCGGCCGGGGTGGACCCGGTGCAGGACCTGCGGGGCACCGTGGACACCCACGGCAACCTCATGGAGGCGACCGTCAACGCGGTCGCCGACGAGATCGCAGCCGCCGGCGAGCTGGTCAAGGGCAAGACGAGCGGGGTGCCGGTGGCGGTGGTGAGCGGCCTCTCGGTCGTCACCGACGCGGACGGGCCGGGGGCGGCGGCGCTGGTGCGCCCGGCCGACGCCGACCTGTTCCGGTACGGCTCGCGCGACGTGGTGCCCGCCCGGCGCACGGTCCGCGCGTTCACCGACGCGCCGGTGGACCCCGGGGCGGTGCGGCGCGCGGTGGCGGCGGCGATCACCGCCCCCGCCCCCCACCACACGACGCCGTGGCGGTTCGTGCTGGTGGAGTCGGCACCGGTGCGCAAGCGGCTGCTGGACGCGATGCTCCAGGCGTGGGTGGCCGACCTGCGCGGCGACGGGTTCGACGAGGAGGCGATCGCGCGGCGCACCCGGCGCGGCGACGTGCTGCGGGGGGCGCCCTACCTGGTGGTTCCGTTCCTGGTGGCGGACGGGTCGCACCCCTACCCCGACGAGCGGCGGGCCGACGCCGAGCGGACCATGTTCCACGTGGCGATGGGCGCCGGGGTGCAGGGCCTGCTGGTGGGGCTGGCCGTGGAGGGGCTGGGCTCGGCGTGGATCTCGTCCACGATGTTCTGCCCCGACGTGGTGCGCGAGGTGCTGGAGGTGCCCGAGCACTGGCGGCCGATGGGTGCGGTGGCGGTGGGCCACGCCGCCGAGCCGCCGCGGGAGCGGCCGCCGCGCGACCCGGAGGACTTCATCGAGGTCCGCTGAGGCGGATCCCGGGCACCGCGGCCGCGGCCCCCACCGCGTTTGACGGGGGGCTTACGGCCGCGGTGCTTCTCTGTGTCCCGCCCGGCGCGTCGCCGGGGGCCCGTTCGCGGTGCGGCGGGCATCCTGGGGGCTGCGCGGGGGCACGGGCGAAGGGCTGGCGGCATGGGCGTCGAGGAGTACGTGGTCGGCACGCTGGTGGTCGTGGTGGCGGTGATCATCGGCCGGCTGATCGCCATGAGGCTGCGGATACCGGACCCGATCGTCCTGGTGGTGCTGGGCATGGCGCTGGGGCTGCTGCCCGGGGTGAACTCGCTGACGATCACCCCGGAGATCGTGCTGCTGGTGTTCCTGCCGCCGCTGATCTACAACGCGGCGTTCTTCACCTCCCCCAAGGACTTCCGGGAGCTGTTCCGGCCGATCGTGGTCATGGCGGTCGGGGTGACCCTGGTGACGGCGCTGGGGCTGGCCGCGGTCGTCTACTTCCTGATCCCGGCGGTGAGCTGGCCCGCGGCGATCGCCCTGGGGGCGGCGATCGCGCCGACGGACGCGGTGGCGGCGTCGGCGATCCTCAAGCGGGTGGGCACCCCGCGGCGGGTGCTGACGATCCTGGAGGGCGAGTCGCTGATCAACGACGCGGTCGCGCTCACCATGTTCAGCCTGGCGCTGACGGCGATGTCGCACCCGCTGACCCCGTCCGAGGGGGCCCTGGAGCTGGTGAAGGTCGTGGTGGGCGGGCTGGCGTTCGGCGCGCTGGTGACCTGGCTGGTGGCCTGGTCGCGCAAGCTGATCGAGGACTCGTCCATCCAGCTGATGATCGTGCTGATCACCCCGTTCGCGGCCTACATCCCCGCGGAGATGCTGGGCTTCTCGGGGGTGCTGTCGGCGGCGCTGGCCGGGATCGTGCTGGGCACCCGGGGCGAGGGCCTGCTGCCGCCGAAGGTGCGGGTGACCGGGCAGACGCTGTGGCAGACCCTGGTGACGGTGCTGGAGTCCATGCTGTTCGTGCTGCTGGGCCTGCAACTGGACGCGGTGATCACGGCGGTCCGCGAACACTACTCGTTCCCGCGCCTGGTGCTGGTGGCGCTGCTGGTGACGGTCACGGCGGTGGTCCTGCGGATGGGGCTGATGATGGTGGTGATCCCGCTGCAACGGGTGATCCCGTTCCTCAACCTGGAGGTGTCGTCCTTCCGGGAGAGGGTCGTCATCGGGTGGAGCGGGATGCGCGGCGCGGTGTCGCTGGCGATCGCGCTGTCGATGCCCGCGACCGTCGGGGGCGAGGCGTTCACCGAGCGCGGGGGGCTGATCTTCATCGCCGGGGTGGTGGTGATGGGCACGCTGATGGGCCAGGGGCTCAGCCTGCCGCTGGTGCTGCGCAGGCTGGGGGTGGGCGGCGGGGAGTCGCACCAGAAGGAGTTCCTGATCGCCGACCACGCGATGAGCTGCGCGGCGCTGGGCAAGGTGGACGAGCTCCAGACCTCCGGGGAGATCGACGCGAAGACCGCGGAGTCGCTGCGGAGCTCGTACTCCCGGCGGGTGGGCGAGGTGCAGGCGCTGCTGGACGAGGACGACTCGGCGTTCGAGCGGGCGGAGAGCGCCAAGGCGGTGCACGCGCAGATCGCGGACGCCCGCCGTGACACCCTGCGGGCGCTCTACCGGGAGGGGCGCATCGACCACGACGTCTACCAGTCGCTGAGCAGGGACATGGACCTGGGCGAGAGCAAGGGCGGGCCGTTCCAGGGCGGGTGAATTCCGGGGAATCGGACGGGGTCCATTTTGGTACTTAGTGCCAAATAAAATTGAAAGCTTTCCTTCCCATTGCATTGACGCGCGGGTAAGGCAACTCTAAGGTTTCTTAACAATTCAATCCCCCGACCTTCGTCACCCCGCTGGACGGAAGGAACCCCCCGACCATGAACCGTCATCGCACCCGTTCTCCCCGGGTGAAAGCCCTGATGGCCGGTGCTTTCGCGGCGCTGGCCGCCGCGTTCGCCATCGGCGCCACCCAGCTCCCGAGCGCGCCGAACGAGGCCGAGACCGTGGCAGGCGAGGAAACCGTCGCGCAACAGAACGGCCAGTGGCTCACCGGCTACTGGCACAACTTCGACAACGGCTCCACCGTGATGCCCCTGTCCGCGATCCCCGGCGAGTACAACCTCATCGCCATCGCCTTCGCCGACAACCACCCGAGCCTCGACGGCGGCATCACGTTCAACCTCGCCAGCGGCGAACTGGGCGGCTACACCGACGCGCAGTTCCGCGCCGACATCGCGGCCATCCAGGCCCAGGGCCGCAAGGTGATCATCTCCGTCGGCGGCGAACTCGGGAACGTGACCGTCGCCAACCCCACCCAGGCGCGGAACTTCGCCGACACCACGTACGCGCTGATGCAGGACTACGGGTTCGACGGCGTCGACATCGACCTCGAACACGGCATCAACGCCCAGTACATGACCGAAGCGCTGCGCAACCTGCACGGCCAGGCCGGCGACGACCTCATCATCGCGATGGCGCCGCAGACGATCGACTTCCAGGCCCCGACCATGGGCTACTACCAGCTGGCGTCGAACATCTCCGACATCCTCACCATCGTGAACATGCAGTACTACAACTCCGGCACGATGATGGGCTGCGACCAGAAGGTCTACTCCCAGGGCACCCCCGACTTCGTCGCCGCGCTGGCCTGTATCCAGCTGGAGATGGGGCTGGACCCGAGCCAGGTCGGCCTGGGCCTGCCCGCCGTGCCCTCCGCCGCGGGCGGCGGCCACATGGCCCCGAGCCAGATCGTGCGCGCCCTGGACTGCCTGGAGGCCGGGACCAACTGCGGGAGCTTCTCCCCCTCCTCCCCGTACGGGCCCATCGGCGGCGTGATGACCTGGTCCATCAACTGGGACGCCACCAACGGCTACGCGTTCGCGAACACCATCTCCGACCGCCTCCAGAGCGGCCCCGGCGGCTCGGGCCCCACCGACCCGCCCACCGAGGAGCCGACCGGGGGTCCGACCGACCCGCCCGGCGACTGCACCGCGGCCGCCTGGACCAGCGGCGCCGTCTACACCGGCGGCAACGTGGTCTCCCA
>NZ_JBJJBV010000304.1:0-7507 GCF_045446735.1 Nocardiopsis protaetiae | reverse complement strand
ACGGGGCGTTCCTGCCGTACCTGCGCGACGAGGACACCCTGGCCCGGCCGTGGGCGGTGCCGGGCACCGCCGGGCTGGAGCACCGGATCGGCGGCATCGAGAAGCACGCCGAGTCCGGGGACATCTCCTACACCCCCGCCAACCACGACCTGATGGTGCGCACCCGGCAGGCCAAGGTGGACGCCATCGCCCGGGACATCCCCGAACTGGAGGTGGACGACCCGGGCGGCGAGGCGCGGGTGCTGGTCCTGGGCTGGGGCGGCACCTACGGGTCGATCACCGCGGGGGTGCGCCGGGTCCGGCGCACCGGGCGGCGGGTGGCGCAGGCGCACCTGCGCCACCTCAACCCGTTCCCGGCGAACCTGGGCGAGGTGCTGGCCCGCTACGACCGGGTGGTGGTGCCGGAGATCAACCTGGGCCAGCTGGCCCTGCTGCTGCGCGGCCGGTTCCTGGTCGACGTCATCGGTTACAACAAGGTCCGCGGCCTGCCGTTCAAGGCGGAGGAGCTGGCGGGAGCGCTTCAGGAGGTCATCGACCGTGACTGAGCACGCAACGGGGCACGGCACCGGGCACGTTCACGGGAACGGCCCCGGCGACGGCCATGGGGACGGCGGCTTCGCGGGGCTCCGGCTGGTGCCCAAGACCGACACCGCCTACAAGATGAAGGACTTCAAGTCCGACCAGGAGGTGCGCTGGTGCCCGGGGTGCGGGGACTACGCGATCCTCGCCGCGTTCCAGTCGTTCCTGCCCCAGCTGGGGGTGCCGCGCGAGAACATCGTGATCGTGTCGGGGATCGGCTGCTCCTCCCGGTTCCCGTACTACCTGAGCACCTACGGGGTCCACTCGATCCACGGCCGCGCCCCGGCGGTCGCCACCGGCCTGGCCACCAGCCGCCCCGACCTGTCGGTGTGGGTGATCACCGGTGACGGCGACGGGCTGTCGATCGGCGGCAACCACCTGATCCACGCGCTGCGCCGCAACGTGAACATCAACGTGCTGCTGTTCAACAACCGGATCTACGGGCTGACCAAGGGGCAGTACTCGCCCACCTCCGAGGCGGGCAAGATCACCAAGTCGTCGCCGGTGGGGTCGCTGGACCACCCGTTCAACCCGGTGTCGCTGGCGCTGGGCGCGGAGGCGACGTTCGTGGCGCGGTCGGTCGACTCCGACCGCAAGCACCTGACGTCGGTGCTGCGGGCGGCGGCCGAGCACCCGGGGGCGTCGTTCGTGGAGGTGTACCAGAACTGCCCGATCTTCAACGACGACGCGTTCGAGCCGTTGAAGGACCCGGGGGCCAGGGACGCCCGGCTGCTGCGGCTGGAGCACGGCGAGCCGCTGCTGCTGGGCGACGGCCGGGGCGTGGTCGCCGGGGAGTACGGCGGCCTGGAGGTGGTGGACGCGGCGTCGGCGGGTGAGGACCGGCTGATCCGCCACGACGCGCACCGGGAGGACCCGGGGTACGCGTTCGCGCTGTCGCGGCTGGACCGCCCGGCGTTCGAGCACGTGCCGATCGGGGTGTTCCGGGACGTGCGCCGCCCCACCTACGACGACCTGGTCAACGAGCAGATCGCCGACGCCCGCGCCGAGCGCGGGGACGGGGAGCTGTCGGACCTGCTCGCGGGAGGGGACACCTGGACCGTCGAGTGACCGGCACCTGAGCCCGGCCCGCGGCCGGTGCGCCCGGCCGAACGCGACCTGCGGCAGGTCCCGGCCCGTCCCCGCCTCCCGGCGGGGGCGGGCCGTCCGTGTCCCCGGCCGGGCGCGGCCGGACCCCGCCGCGCGGGGCACTCCGGCCGATGCCGCCCGGCGTTCCCTGGCGGGGCGGGTGGACCGGCCCGAGCGGAGACACGGCCAGGCGCATTCCCCGGCGTGCGGAACACCCCGGGCGGCGGTGTCCGGCGTTCCCTGGCGGGGCGGGTGGACCGACACCGCGCGGGGATACGGCCAGGCGCATTCCCCGGCGGAGGTGTGGCGCACGACCGGGCGGCGGGAGCACCGTGGCGGCGGGGCCCGGGTTTAGGGTGCCGGTATGCGTATCGTCATCGCCGGGGGACACGGGAAGATCGCGCTGCGGCTGGCCAGGTTGCTGGCCGCGCGCGGGGACGAGCCCGTCGCCCTCATCCGCAATCCCGACCACTCGCAGGACGTCGTCGACGCGGGCGCCGAGCCCGTGCTGATCGACCTGGAGAAGGCCACCGTCACCGAGCTGACGGAGAAGGTCATGAACGCCGACGCCGTGGTGTTCGCCGCCGGCGCCGGGCCGGGCAGCGGGGCCGCCCGCAAGGAGACCGTCGACCACAAGGCCTCGGTGCTGACCGCCGACGCCGCCTCGCTGGCCGGGGTGCGCCGCCTGATCCAGGTCTCCGCCATCGGCGTGGACAACCCGCTGCCGCCCGACAGCGACGAGGTGTGGGCCGCCTACGTGGAGGCCAAGCGGGCGGCCGACGACGACCTGCGCGAACGCACCCTGGAGCTGGACTGGACGATCCTGCGCCCGGGGCGCCTCACGGACGGGCCCGGCACCGGCCGGGTGGCCCTGGGCGAGGACTCCGACCTCGACTCGGTGACCCGGGACGACGTGGCCGCCGTGATCGTCGCCCTGTTGGACGAACCGGGGACGGTCGGGAGGGTTCTCAGTCTTCTGAACGGTGAGACGCCCGTCGTCGAGGCCGTCCGCGCCGCCGCCCGCTGAACGCCGGGGCGGCCGCTCAGAGCGGCCGCTTCGGCACTTCTGTGGCCAGATGGTCCCATAGAAGGCATGATGGGTGGCGGAACCCGGCGGAGTCCCGCCACGGTTGGACGCGGATGACCGGGTAGCAGCCCGACGGGTACTGACGGCTCCAACAGAGCAGATGGGTACGGTTATTCATGAGCGTCACACAGGTCGTGAGGGACAGCACGGTCGTCGAGCACGCCAAGGTGGCTGCGCAGCAGAAGCGCCGGATGTTCATCATCCAGCTGGAGATCAACGCGTACGACGAGGCTTCCAGCAAGCTGCGCCCGGGCCTGACCCGCATTCTGGAGGGGATCGAGGAGGCCGGCTGGCGGCTGGACCTGATCACCCCGGGTGAGGACGGCGAGAAGGACAAGCCGACCCGTATGTTCATCTTCCGGCCGGACCCGGATGCCAAGTCGAAGGACGCCGCGCAGCAGCAGGAGGCGCAGCAGCCGGAGCCGTCCGGCCAGCAGCAGGCCTACCCGCAGCACACCGGTGCCCAGCAGCAGGACCCGTACGCGGGTTACGGACAGCAGCCGGGTTACGGTCAGCAGCAGCAGTACCCGGGATATGACCAGCAGCAGTACCCGGGCTACGGGCAGCAGCCGGGGTACGGCCAGCAGCAGCCCGGCTACGGGCAGCAGTACCCGGGGTACGGCCAGCAGCAGGGCTGGTGACCCCGGCCCCTCGGTGAGGGGTCTGCGAAGGGGGCCCGTGCGGTGGACCGCACGGGCCCCCTTCGTGTGCGCGGTGGCGGGGCGCGGGGCCGGCGGGGGTGCGGGGGCAGGTGGGACCGGTGGGCCGGTGGGGCACGTAGGGGGCGGGTGAGGGCGGGCGGAGCTCTCGGTTCTGTAACGCGGGCGGGGGAGCGGGCTTCTGACATGTCCTTCATGTCGGATAAGAACCCGAGAAAAGCTCGAAGAAACTCTGGATTCTTCCCGTGAAGTACTCCGGGCATGCGAATGACTACGCTAAGTTATTTCCGGCGGCTACAGCCACCCCGTTATGAGCTTCCGAAAGGTATGCACGATGACCCGCATCGCCAAGATCTCCGGCCTCGTCCTGGCCACCGGCCTCGCCTTCGGCGCGATGACCGGCACCGCCGCGGCCGACAACAACGCCAACGTCCAGAACATCACCATCCCGGTGTGCGTGGACGTTCTCCAGGCCGCGGGCGTCAGCGCCGACGGCTGCAACGTCGTCAGCTGGGACTCCACCTCCGGCATCGTCGCCGGCTAGTGGGCCCCGGCAGCCCTCGCGGCGGCCGCCCCGGGACGGCACCGTCCCACCGAACACGACCTTCACACCCGTAACCGAAAAGGACCCGCATCATGAAGCGCTTCGCCTCCATCTCCGGCCTCGTTCTCGCCACCGGCCTCGCCTTCGGCGCGATGACCGCCCCCGCCGCGGCGGACAACAACGCCGACATCCAGAACATCACCGTGCCGATCTGCGCCGACGTCATCAGCTTCTCCCTGATCAGCTTCGACGGCTGCAACGTGATCTCCAACGAGTCCACCTCGGGCATCGTGGCCCTGGACTAGTCACGGTCCTGCGGCCGGGGGCGGGGACGATCGGCACACCCCGCCCTCGTGCGAACAGATTCACCGCTTGAACACCGGCGCGGTCCGGCCTGCACCCGGCCCGCGCCGTTCGTGTGCCCGGACCCGCGGCCACCGGCCGTACTCCCGGGCACCGCGTCCGCGCGCGGCCCGGCGTCGAACCGCTTCACCCCCGTTGTCGAAGCGCTTCGCCCTCACTGTCGAAACGCTTCACTCGCGCTGTCGAAGCGCTTCACCTGCGGCATCGAAGCGCTTCACCCCGGGCACACCCCGCCGGCCGTTCCGGTCAGGCGCCGGAAGGCACCGGCGAGACCCAGGACTCCGCATCCGTGCGCGGCCCGGCGTGCGCCTCGGCGTCGAAGCGCTTCGCCCCACCGATCCGCTCAGGAACCGCAAACGGTGAGCGAGACCCCGGACTCCGCGTCCGTGCGCAGCCGGGCGTGCGTGCCGGTGTCGAAGCGCTCGTCCCCGTAGTGCAGCTTCTGCCGCTCGATCCCCTCCGGCCGGAAACCCGCCCGCCGCGCCACCAGGCAGGAGGCCGGGTTGTTGAGCCGGTGCCCCAGTTCCAGCCGGAACAGGTCGGTCTCCGCGAAGGCGTACCCGGCGGCCAGCCGGGCCGCCGCCGTGGCCGCCCCGCGCCCGCGGGCGTCGGCGTGCACCCAGTAGGACACCCAGCCCAGGTCGTGGGCGCGGCTGGTCACCGACACCTGCACGTGCCCCAGCGCCGCACCGGACCCGTCCGTGACGGCGAACCCGAACGCGTCGCCCGCCTCGGCCGCCGCCCGCCGCCGGTCGATCCAGGCCAGCGCCTCCGCCGTGGTGGCGGGGACCTCCGGGGCCTGCCAGGCCAGCTCGGGTTCGGCGAAGGCCGACAGCAGGCGTTCGGCGTCGCCCGGCTCCCAGGGCCGCAATCGGTACATCCGCTCCACCCCTCGTTCCACCCCTCGTTCCACCCCTCGTTCCGTTCCGGGTCCCCGCGGGGCCGTCCCCGCGGGGGCGACCCCTCGGGTACGGACCCCACGGAATCATCCTCCCGGCAGGTGTCACATCCCGGGGTGCGTGGTACGTCTTCTGTGTCATGACGACCGATACCTCCGACGCCGCCGGTGTCTTCGAAGCCCACCGTTCCGTGCTGACCGGGGTCGCCTACCGGATCCTGGGCACCGCCTCCGACGCCGAGGACGTGGTCCAGGAGGCGTGGCCGCGCTGGGCCGGCGCCGACCGCGCCAAGGTCGAGGACCCGCGCGCCTACCTCGTCACCATCGTCTCGCGGCTGGCCATCGACCGGCTGCGCAGCGCCCGCGCCCGCCGGGAGTCCTACGTGGGCGAGTGGCTGCCCGAACCCGTGAGCGACCTGCCCGGCGGCGCCGACCGGGCCGAGCTCGCCGACACCGTGGAGTTCGCGCTGCTGGTCGTGCTGGAGACGCTCAGCCCGCTGGAGCGCGCGGTGTTCGTGCTCCGCGAGGCCTTCCAGATGCCGTACGCGGAGATCGCCGAGATCATCGGGCGCAGCGAGGCCGCAACCCGGCAGCTGTCCCGGCGGGCCCGCGACCACGTGCGCGAACGCCGCCCCCGGTTCGAGGCGGACCGGTCGGCGCGGCGGCGCATCACCGAACGCTTCCTCCAGGCGTGCATGGAGGGCGACCTGGAGGGGCTCAAGGGCATGCTCGCCGACGACGCCACCCTGGTCGGGGACGGCGGCGGCAAGGCGCGGGCGCCGCTGCGGGTGCTGCTGGGCTCGGACAAGGTCGGCCGCTTCCTGCTGGCGATGCCGAACAGCTTCGACAAGTTCCTGGCGTCGGTCGGGGTGGAGCCCGAGGACATCCGGGTGGAGGTCGACGAGGTCAACGGGTCCCCGGCCGTGCTCGGCATCGCCGCGGGCCGGGTGATCACCGCGATCGTCCTGGACGTGGACGGCGACCGGGTCCGGAACGTGTACGTGGTGGCCAACCCCGACAAGATGTCACGCCTGCGGCTGCCCGATCCGTCCTAGGGGGTATGGAACTCACCGTTGTGGGCGGTGGCCTCGCCGGTCTGACCGCGGCCATCGCCGGTGCCGAGAGCGGCGCCACCGTGACCCTGTACGAAGCCCACTCCACCCCGGGCGGTCGGGCCCGGGCGACCGATCCGCCGTACGTGGCCAACGAGGGGCCGCACGTGCTGTACGGGGACGGGTTCACCGCGCTGTGGCTGCGCGACCGGGGCCTGATCCCGCCCCACCACCGGTTCCCGCTGTCGGCGGTCTCCCAGGTGAGGATGCGCGAGGACGGCAGGATCCGGTCGGCGCTGTCCCCCGCGCTGCTGGGCGCGGCGGTGCGCCGGCGGCTGCGCGCCCCGCACGACCGCGACTTCGGGTCCTGGGCGCGCGAGCACCTGGGCGAGAGGTCGGCGCGGGTGGCCGCGAACTACATGGGGGTGGCGCTGTTCGACCACGACCCGTCGCGGCTGTCGGCGGAGTTCGTGTGGGAGAGGTTCCTGCG
Source organism: Nocardiopsis protaetiae (assembly GCF_045446735.1). Lineage (NCBI taxonomy): Bacteria > Bacillati > Actinomycetota > Actinomycetes > Streptosporangiales > Nocardiopsidaceae > Nocardiopsis > Nocardiopsis protaetiae. Next base: position 749 of record NZ_JBJJBV010000304.1, on the reverse strand, counting down.
GGTGCTGTCGCCGCGGCGGCCGGCGCCGCTGTACATCGTCGGCGGGTGGACCGCGCTGATCGACCGGATGGCCCGGCGGGCCCGGGAGATGGGTGTGCGGATCGAGACGGGGTCGCGGGTGGACGCGCTGCCCGGGGACCGGCCGGTGATCGTGGCGACCTCCCTGGCGTCGGCCCGCGCGCTGCTGGGCGACCCGTCGCTGGAGTGGGAGAGCGGGCACGCGCTGCTGGTGGACCTGGGGCTGCGCCGGGGGCGGGACCCGTTCGCGGTGTTCGACGCCGACGAGTGCGGGTTCATCGAGCGGTACACGCGGGTGGACCGCACGCTCGCCCCGGAGGGCGAGGAGCTGGTGCAGGCGCAGATCCCGGTGCGGCCCGGGGAGTCGCGGGCGGCGGTGACCGACCGGCTGGAGCGGTTCCTGGACCTGGCGCTGCCGGACTGGCGCGGCCGGGTGACCTGGCGCCGCGACCAGGTCGCCAAGGGGCGCACCGGGGCGCTGGACCTGCCGGGGACCACCTGGCGGGACCGTCCGGCGATCGACCGGGGCGAGGGCGTGTACCTGGCGGGCGACGCGGTGGCCGCGCCGGGCCTGCTCGGCGAGGTGTCCGCGGCCAGCGCGGTCCGCGCCGCGGCGGCGGCCACCTCCACCCCGGCCCGCCGCCCGGTCTAGGGCCTGTTCTGGGTTTTGATCACGGTTCGGGCACTCGCCCCCCGGGCGAGGGCCCGAACCGGTAAACCAGACCCATGGC
>NZ_JBJJBV010000303.1:0-8425 GCF_045446735.1 Nocardiopsis protaetiae | reverse complement strand
CCTCCGCCGTTTCGGGCCGGACGGGCGCGGGCCGGTGAGCGCCGGTGCGGGGCGAGGCGGGCCGGTGCGGGGCGGTGCGAACAGGCGCGGCTGCCCGCTCGGACCCGCGGTGAAACCGCGGACACGCCAGGTGACCGGTGCCGGTCAGCCCGCGGCGACCCGTTGCCCGCTCCCCCGGCGCGTGTGAACCTGACGCCGTGACCTCCGCTCAGCTTCTGACCCTCGTCGCGTTGGGCGCCTTCCACGGCCTGCATCCGGGCATGGGCTGGATGCTGGCGGTGGCGCGGGGCCTCCAGGAGGGCGGTCGCGCCGCGGTGCTGCGCGCGCTGCCCCCGATCGCCGCCGGTCACGCGGTGAGCGTCGCGGCGGCCGCGGTGGCGATCACCGTCACCGGGTCGGTGACCGCGTCGGTGCTCTTCCCCGTGGTCGGGGGCGGGGTGATCGTGGCGGTGGGGCTGGTGATGCTGCTGTGGCGCCGCCACGTCCACCGGACGGAGCTCCGGCTGCCGCCCTGGCAGCTGGCGGCCTGGTCGTTCGTGATGGCGTCGGCGCACGGGGCCGGGCTGATGCTCATGCCGGTGCTGGCCGGGCGCACCTCCCACGACGGCACGGGCCACGGCGGCGGCCACACCGGCCACGGCGCCGCCCCCTCCCCCGCCGACCCGGGTACTCCAGCGCCCGGCGTGACCACCGGGGCCGCCGAGACGGCAGGGGCCGCAGGCACGGCCGCGGGCACCGAGACGGGCGGGTCGGCAGGTGCCTCTGGAGCCTTGGAGACAGGCGGGGCCACCGGGGCTGCCGAGGTAGCAGGGGACGGCGGTTCGACCGGGGTCACCGACACAGGCGAGGTGGCAGGCGCCCCTGGGGCCCCGGAGTTGGACGGGGTCGGTGAGACGGCCGCGGGCACCGAGACAGGAGAGGCGGCGGGGGCCGCGGCGGCGCCGGTTCCCGGGGACCAGGTGTGGGATCTGTGGGACGCCACGCTCACCGGGTTGTTCGCGGCGGGGGTGCACACCGCGGCGATGCTGGCCGCCTGCACCGCGGCGGCGCTGGTCGCGCACGATTTTCTCGGGGTCCACGCGCTGCGGTGGAAGGGGGTCACCATGGACCGGATCTGGGCGGTGACCCTGCTGGTGGGCGGCCTGCTGGTGCTGTGGTCGGTGCGCTGAGCGCGTTCCGCGTCCGGCGTTCACAGGAGTGGACGCGAAGCAATGTGGGGAAAATGTCCGTTGTGCCGGAAATCTGAGGATCTCCTGAGGAGTTGACCACTCTGGAACCCGCGCCGGGCGGCCACCGTCCGGCACGAGCGAAGGGCACAAGGGGCATGGCACACAGACCCGTACGACAAGGGAGACGCTGGAACGGCGTCCTCCTGGCCGTGGGCATCCTCGTCGTCCTGGGCGCCCTGGCGGCCCTGGGCACCCGCTGGGTCGCCCAGCGCGGCGACGTCGCCTTCCCGATCTCCACACCGTGGGGACCCGAATGCTCCGCGTGGGTCGGCGACGAGACCTTCCCGCTGGAGCGCGACCAGGCACAACGGGCCACCACCGCGGCCGCCGTCATCGCCCAGGGCGACGCCGCACCGCTGGCGGCCCCCGACACCGACGACATCCCCGACGCCGTGATGGACGTCCTGGCCAACGGCCCCGAGGACGACGCCGGACCCTCGCTGACCTGCCGTTCCGTCAAGAACGGCGAACTGCTCGTGGAGCCCGACCTGGAGCCCTCGGGCCTGACCGCCCGGGCACAGAAGCTCAAGGACGGCGTGGAGGAGCACTTCTCCGACCTGAGCCTGGGCGGCTACGTGCCCGGCGGCTACAACACCGGCCACGGCGAGGGGTCGGCCCACTACGAGGGGCGGGCGCTGGACATCTTCTACCGCCCGGTCGACGAGGACAACCGGCGCGAGGGCTGGATCATGGCGCACTGGCTGATCGCGCACGCGCCCGACTACGAGATCGACGTCATCATCTTCGACGACCGCATCTGGAGCACCTACTTCCCGTCGCTGGGGTGGCGCCACTACGAGGCCGACCCGGACAACGAGATCCTGCGGCACCTGGACCACGTGCACGTGGACGTGCAGCGCGGCCGGGACCCGGCCCAGGAGCGCTGACCGGCGCGGGCCGGCGAGGCGGGCCCGGACGGGCACAGGCCGACACCGACCGGAACCCACCGGCACGACACGGGGCCGGGCGGGGGACGACTCCCCCGCCCGGCCCCGCCGGTGTCCCCCGGGTTCTACCCCTCCGGTTCCTCCAGCCGGAAACCGACCTTGAGGCCCACCTGGAAGTGTGCGACGCGGCCGTCCTCGATGTGGCCGCGGATCTCGGTGACCTCGAACCAGTCGAGCCCGCGCAGCGTGCTCGACGCCCGCTCGATCCCGTTGTTGATCGCGCTGGCGACGCTCTCGGGCGACGTGCCGACGATCTCCGTGACCCGGTAGGTGTGGCCGGACATGTGGACCCCCTGACTGATCGGTTGCGCGCGGCCCCGCGGGCCGGCCCCGATCACCTGCCTCCCCACATTCCCCGCCCGCCACACCGACCCCGTCCCCGCCCCGCGCGTCGGGGAAGGGAACGGACGCGACGCTTGACCCGGTACGGATAAGGACTTTGGACCTTGTTGGGATTTCCGTGACCAGGAGGGCACGGACATCTCCTCCGTCACACCCCCGCAGCCCTTACAGAATGGGGACATAAGCCTTGACCTGGGACTTAAGCCCTCGGAGCGCCGGGACTCTCCCGAGACAACGTCGTAACTGACTCTTGACGTACCCCCGGGGGTGGCGGTGTACATTGGGTCTTGGCGCTCCGGTCCCCCGTCGGAGCGCGGGACGATGTTTCGAGCCCCCGTCGGAACATCGCATGCGACGCCGGGTGGTTTGCCCCCGTAGCCACCCGGCGTCGCCTTTGTCTTTTCCGGCCCGGGTCCCCTACCCTGCCGTTGCCGCCCATTCACCGGGCGTTCCGCTTTTTCTCCTCGGGGGCAGCGTTGGGCGATTCCGAACAGGCCGAGACCGTGATCTGCTCACGGCGCGGCTGCCGTGACACGGCGGTGTGGGCCCTGGTGTGGAACAACCCCAAGCTGCACACCCCGGACCGACGCAAGGTCTGGACCGCCTGCGACGAACACCGCGCCTACCTGGAGAACTTCCTCCAGCTGCGCGGCTTCCTGCGCGAGACCCTCCCCCTCGACGAACTCGACGAGCCCGGCGGCCCCGACCGCCCGTAGGCGGATCAGTCGGCGGCCAGGCGCAGGGCCGCGGCGCGCAGGGCCGGGTCGCCCAGGTCGGCGACGCGGGCGAGCAGTGCGGGCCAGGGGTCGGACCAGCCGTGTTCACGGACGGCCCGGTCGACCAGGCCCAGGACCAGGTGTCCCGCACGGCCCCGCAGCACCGGTTCCGTCCCGGCCCCGGAGAGCAGGCGTTCGCAGATCTCGGCCCGCCCGTCGTCCCGGTCCGCCAGCATCCACACCAGGTCGCCGCGCCGGGAGCCGCGCAGGGTGCCGCCCCCGTTGGAGCGCAGCAGCCGCAGCGCCAGGCCGGCCAGCTCCTGCGGCGGGGCGTCCTCCTGGCCGAGCCGGGCGCGCAACCGGCCCAGCAGCAGATTCGACGCCTCCACCGAGTACTCCCCCCGTTCCGCCAGGAGGGACAGGACCCGGTCGACCGTGTCGTCGTCCCGCGATGCCCGCACCGTACGGCAGAAGACTTCGAGCACCCGGACCAGACGGCGGTGCGGCGTGTCCTCCCCGGGTCGCACCGGGACGGTCATCCCCTCCGGCACGCGGGCCAGCAGGCACTCCACCGCCTCCGGGGCACGGTCGAGGCCGACCCCCCGCTCCCACAGGGACCGGGCCCCGATGAGCGCCCGGCCGAAGGAGTGCCCCGGTCCGCACAGGGCGTCGACGACCGTGTCGGCGTCCCGCTGTTCGCTCCAGCGCCACCAGCGGATCGCCCAGCCGCCGAGCCGCCAGTGGTCCGTGTCCGCCTCGGGCAGGCCGTCCACCAGTGCCGCCATCGCCGCCCGGTGTTCGGGCGGGCAGCGCAGCGGCCCCGGGGCCAGCAGGGCCAGGTGCAGTTCGGCCTCGGTGAAGGACGGGGCGTGCCCGGCCAGCGCCGGGAGCGCCGCCGGGTCGTCCAGGCAGTGGACCAGGGCGCCCACCACCGCGGCGCGCACGTCGCGGTGCAGCCCCCCGGTGTCCAGCGCACGGACCAGGTGCCCGACCGCGCCAGGGGGCCGGTGGTGGCCGAGCAGGCGCGCCGCCGTCTTGCGGACGGTGACCTTGGCCGGACCCAGGAGGGCGTCGGCCAGGGCCGGGCCCAGGAGCGTGGGCGGGGTGGCCAGGGCCTGGCGCGACAGCGCCGGTCCCGCCGCCCGCGACTGCGGCCCGTCCGCGCCCCGCAGGATCGTGTCCAGGGTGCGGTCGCCGCTGCGGCCCAGGGCGGACAGCGCCGCCTCGCGCAGCACGACGTCGTCGCCGTCCAGGTAGGGCCGCAGCCGGTGCGACGTTCGGGGCAGGTCGCCCAGGCGCACAAGGGCCTGTTCCCGGGCCGGGATACCGGCCGCCGGGTCGGCCGCGATGGCCGCCAGGCGGTCGGCCAGGGCCGCGGTCAGGCGGACCGGCCACCGGCGGGCCGCGTTCCCGTCCGGGGCCGGAACCCGGGAGGGGTCGGCGGCGGCCAGGGCCGCCAGCACGGTGTCGGTGGGCTGCGAGCGGACCAGCAGGGACCAGGCCTTGGGCAGCAGTCCGATGGTGTCCGGGTCGGCCTCGACCAGGTCCCGCGCCCTGTCGGCGGCGTCCGGACCGGACAGGTACAGCCGGGCCGCGGTGTCCCTCGCGTCCGGGTCGTCGGCCTCCAGCACCGCAGAGCGCAGGTGCGCGCGCAGCTCCGGCAGGTTCCGGATCCGGCGGCCCAGTTCCCCGGCCACCAGAGCGGTGGACATGTGCTCGCCGCGGGCACGGGCCGCGTCCAGCACCGGGGCCAGCCGCCGGTACAGCTCGGCCTCCGCCCCGGCGGGCAGCACCTGGTCCAGGTGGGGTTCGAGGTCGGTCGGGGTGTTGCCGTGCCGTCCGGACCACCACGGCGGATTGGCGCGGGGCCGCCCGGTTCGGCCCAGACCGTCCCGGCCGAACCGCTCGACCAGGCGGACGTACACGTCCAGGGCCCAGGAACGGGCCCGGGTTCCGGAAGCCGGGTGGCGCAGCAGGCGGATGGCGGTGTCCCGCAGCGCCCGGCGGGTGTCCGTGCCCGCGTCGCGGCTCCGGACGGTGTCGGTGAGCAGCCGCTCCAGGGCCGGGAGCGCCTCCGCGAGCAGGGGCACCGGAAGACCGGCCACCGAACGCAGCAGTGCGCCGCGCACCGGATCGCGTTCGGCGCGCGCCCGCTCGGCCCGGGTGACCAGGAGGTCCGCGACCAGTGCCGGGTCCCCCGTACGGCCCGCCGCGGTGACCAGGGCGGCCAGGCCGCGGGCCCGGCGCGCCGCGTCACCGGAGGCGGCCGCCTCCGCGAGCGTGTCGGAGACCTCGGCGTAGGGCAGGAAGGCGAGGGCGTCCAGGTCCAGGTGGGGGTCATGGCGCCGGTGCTGCCACCGCTGGTCGCGGCGGATCCTCTCCAGGACGGCCCGCGCCTCCCGGTCCGCCGTGCCCGGGGACATCAGGTCGAGGAGGCGCAGGATGCACCGGGGCGCGATCCGGTCGCGGTCCGCGAGGAAGCGGTCCAGGTGGACGGCGCGCACCTCGGGCTCCATGGCGCGCAGGACGGGGTGCGCCGCGTCGGGGTCCGACCGCATGGTGCGCGTCAGGGAGCGCACCCGGCGGCCGCCGTAGGGGTTCCGCGGGTACCGGGACGGGTAGAAGTCGCCCCCGTCCCCCTCCCCGTCCCAGATGCGGGCGGCGTGCGGGTAGCGGCGCCTGCGCCACCGCCCGTTCCCGGTGGCGAGTTCGGCGACCGCGGCCGGGCGGATCGGGTCGAGGGCGAGCAGGGCCCGCCCCACCGGTTCGTCGCCGAGGGTGCGCAGGTAGGCGACCAGGGTGTCGGGGTGGCGGCGGGCGAGCCGGGTCCAGGACCGGACCGCGTGGGCCAGGCCGGGCAGGTGGTCGGCGACGGCCCGCGGCGAGCAGGCCGGGAGGAGGGCGGCGGCCTCGGGGGCGCCGTGGTCGCGGCGGACGGTGGGCAGCAGCCGGTCGGCCAGGGCAGTGCGGCGGGCGTGGAACAGGGTGCGGTAGAGGGCGCGCCGCAGCCCGGTGGGGGCGTCGCGCAGGACGGGGAGCACCGCCTCGTCCGGGACCGGGAGCGTGCGCACGGCGCGCAGGGCGGCACGGCGCAGGTCCGGGTGGGGCGAGGCGAGATGGCGGGCGACCGCGTTGAGGTCGCGGGACACCAGGGCCAGGTGGGAGGCGAACGCCCGTTGGGCGTGCGGGGCGAAGCCGGTCCCCCGGACGTGGTCCTCAAGGTCGCGGACGACCGCGGAGAGTTCCGGGGTTCCCGCGCGGCGGCGGGCGAAGTCCGTCAGGGCGCGCATCCGCGCGGCACAGGAGAGGGGTTCGACGGTGGACAGAAGCTGGTGGGCCGACGCCTGCGTCGGCTCGGTGGGGCTCAACGGCCCAGGCGGAGACCGCCCTTCCTGATCGTCATGGCGCTCATGATGGGGGACGGTGCGGACATTCCGCAAGTCGGGGACCGGTCCGCGCACCCCCGGGCGTGGTCGCCCCAGGTCCGGGCCGGGGACGAAGGTGCCGCGACGACCCCGCCCGCCCTGCGGGAATCCCCGGGAACCTCCGAGAACCCTCGGGAATCCTTGGGAATCCCCGGGAACCCTGTGGCGGCGACCCGGTGGGAAACCCGGGACCGCCGTGGCGGTGGGCTGACGGGAAGCACCCAGGGATAGCCACAGCACTGGCCCGGCAAGGAGACCCCCAGAACCGCCGCGGGGACGGCGACCCGACAGGAAGGCCCCAGCACCGCCGTGGCGATGGGTCGGCGGGAAGCACCCCGGGATCGCCACGGCACTGGCCCGGCAACGGGACCCCCAGGACCGGCGTGGCGGCGACCCGACAGGGAAGCCCCCGGGACCGCCGTAGCGGCGACCCGGCGGGGAGACCTCGGAACCCTCAGCGGTGACCCGGCGGGGAGATCCCGGACCCCGTAGCAGTGCCCTGGCGGGGAAGCCCCGAACCCGCCGTGGCGGCGGCCCGTCTGTGACCCGGCGGGAAACCCCCGGCCCCCGGGACCGGCGTGGCGGTGGGCCGGGGTCAGCCGTTCAGGCGGCGGGTGGCGCGTTCGAGGTCCTCGGGGGTGTCGCAGTCGGCGACGGCGTCCGGGTCCGGTGCGGGGACGAGGCGGGGGGTGAGCGGGCCGAGCAGGCCGTACAGGGACCGGCCCGTGTAGGCGGCCAGTGCGGCGCGGACATCGGCGGTGTTCCACACCCCGGTGAGCCACTGTTCGCGCCCCTCGGCGTCGACGAACACGGCGTTCGGCTGGAGCAGGGCCAGGTGCTCCCCCGTCAGGTGCGGCAGGTCGGCGGCGAGCAGCGCGAACCGGTCGGCGATCACGTGGGCCAGCCCCGCCCGCAGGGCCGGGACCGGGCCCGAACCAGGCGGGTCCTCGCGCACGTACAGCGCCTCCGGTGTCTCCCGGTCGGGCCCCACGACGATGACCCGCCCCCCGGGCGTGTGGGCGCGGACCGCCGCCGCGACACGCTCCAGCAGGGTGCGCCCGCCGACGGCCAGGCCCGGTTTGTCGATGCCGCCCATACGGGTGCCCGCCCCGCCCGCGAGGATCACCGCGTCCAGAGTGCTCATCCCCCCAGCATGCCCGCTCTCCGAAGGCACCGCCCGCCGCAGGGGTGCTTTCCCGGCCCCGCGCGGCATTTGCTCAGCGGTGCTGAAAGTCAGTACTGCTGAACGTCGGCGCCACTGATGTTCAGCACCACCGCTCCATCTCAGCCTCCACCCCGCGGCCTCCCCCGCTTCACCGCTTTTGCTCAGCAGCCCTGAATCTCAGCACTGCTGATGTTCAGTAGTGCTGATTATCAGCAGTACTGCCGACCGCCGCACGCACCGGAGAGGACGGCGGCCCGAAGCACTCCACCCATGTGGGCGCCGCCACCGGGCGGAGCGTTTCCGGCCGAAGGTCGCGGTGGAGCGGCCACAGGGTGGCGGCCCGCGACGGCGCTGATGCGGGAGGGCCTGAGGCGTGGGGGCCGCGTCCGGGATGTGCCGGACACGGCGGCGGCGCGCAAACCACGTGTCCGCGCGCCACCGCATGTCCGCGCGCCGTCGCGCGGCGGTACGCGGCCATGCGCCGCCCCCCGGCGGTGGGCTCGGCCGCGCCGGCCCACCGCCGACCCGCTACGGCAGGAGTGCCGGCTGGTCCACGACCCACAGCCACGTTCCGTCCGGCTGGCGCCGGGCGATCTCGACG
>NZ_JBJJBV010000302.1:0-7580 GCF_045446735.1 Nocardiopsis protaetiae | reverse complement strand
CCCTAGAGGGCGGGAACCTTCGGCCCCTCCGTCGAAGTCCTCGTTCCTCGGGCTTCTCCTCCGGGGCCTCCAGAACCCCGCCGGCGCCCTCACCTCCGGGCGCCCTCGGGCCACAGGACGGACACCGGGCGGTGCAGGGAGCGGGCGTAGGCGACGATGTCGGCGGTGCCGCCGGGGCCGCGGGCGGGCTCGCCGTCCCAGACCGCGACGAGCTGGTCGCAGCGTTCCACCAGCAGGCGGCCCGCCTCCAGGTGGGCGCGGGGTGTGGACTCCACGTGCGGTAGCTCGTGGACGAGGACGGCCTGGGAGAGCAGGCGGTCGTAGAGCGGGTGGTGCTCGGCGGGGAGCCCGTCGCGGTAGCCCCGGGCGGGCACGATCACCTCCAGCGGGGCTCCGGCGTCGACGACCGCGGCGGCGAAGAGGGCGTCGGCCCCGTCCGCCAGGCAGGACAGGCCCACCATGTCGCACCCGTACGGCTCCAGGTGCGCGTCGATGAGGGCCGCGACGGCGCCGCCCACACCGGGGGTCAGGTTGCGATGGCCGGTGATGCCGATGCGGATCACGTCATCCTCCCTGCTGTTCGTTTAGCCGCCTTTGTACCCAGATGCGGGAGCGGCGTTCACGAGCAGGGCGAGACGGTCGTCGAGGTCTCGGACACAGGCGGCCTCCGGGCCTCTGTAGCGGCGTCTGAAGGAGCGGACCCGGTCCACGACCCGGGCCGAGCCGAACCGGGTCCCGGTCTCCAGGGCCTCCACGGCCAGCCGGAACGCCTCGTCCACATCGCCCGCCTCGGCGTGCGCGGCGGCCAGTTCGACCTTGAGGACCGCGGACTGCTTGGCGCCGCGCCCCTGGGACCCCGAGGCCGCGGCGAAGGCGTCGCGGGCGTCGTGCGGGCGGCGCAGGCGCACCCCCACCAGGGCCCGGTAGCCGGAGATCTTGGCCTGGTCGAAGGCGAACACCCAGGGCCAGGGCGGGTTGATGTTGCCCGAGCGGGAGATCTCCTTCTCGGCGCGGCCGATGGCGTGGGCCGCGGCGGAGCGGTCGCCGATCCCGGCGTGGGCCAGCGCACCCACGCAGGCCAGCCAGGCGCGGGCGGTGGGGTGGGCGGAGGGGCCCAGGACGTGTTCGGCCTCCTGGACCAGGCCCAGGCCCAGTTCGGGGTCCTCGGCGGTGTCGATCTCGAAGGCGGCCAGGGAGCCGAGCATGTACACGTCGAGCAGGCGCATCCCGGCCTGGCGGGCGCGGATGACGGCGGTGCGGTAGTGCATGCGGGCCGAGCCCATGTCGCCCTGGTCGGCGTGCAGCCAGGCGGCGAACCCGGAGGCCTCGCTGGCGGCGGCGCTGACGGCGGAGTGGTGGGTGGTGCCGCGGGCCTTGAGCAGCATCCGCTCGGCCAGGTGCACGTGGGCCACGGCGCTGGGCAGCAGGTCGCGGGCGGGCGAGGTGGAGTCCATGCGGCGCTGGCCGCCGGTGATGGCGCGCAGGGCGGGCGCGGTCGTCTCGTCGATGGCGAGCTGGACGCCCTCGAACGGGGCGCCGGGGCCCGCACCGGCGCCGACGGTGGCCGCGGCGACGGCGTCGGCGGCGCGGTCCGGGGCGGGCGCCGCGGACGGGACCTGGTCGGCGTCGGGCGGCAGGGTGCCGTCGAAGCGGAGCAGGTGCAGCGGGATGTCCAGTCGCCGGGCCAGGTCGTGCACCTGGGTGACGGTGAGCGACTGCTGGCCGTTGACGACCCGGGAGACCCAGCTCTGGGAGTAGGCGACCGCGCGCGCCAGGTCGCCCTGGGACCAGCCGCGGGCGGTGCGCACCCCCTCGATGACGGTCGCCATGTCGCAGGTGGCCAGAGCGGCGGCGAGGCGCGGCCGGGACCACAGGTCCGGTGGAAGTTGGGACATGGAGTTCAGATTAGGGATTCGCGGTGCCGAAGGTGGCCGTGTTCGGTCCGACGGTTCCGGGGAAAGCGCGGGTTCGCGGTTTTTCGTGGCTTCTCACAACCCCGTTCGAAGGGCCTTAGGTGACCGCTCCGTCCCTTGTGGGGTGGGTTGTCGGGGTAAGGGTGATAAACCACTTCTGTTGGTATTCATTGTGGTCGGTGGTGATTCTTCGGGTGGAGATCGCATGCCCCGGGAAGGGCACGCATAACAGCTCATGCGTGATCCGCATAGGCGTGCTTTTCCGGTCCCGGCGGTGCGGGAGAGTGAGAACGTCGTTGGCGACCACAGGGGAGGCTTGAGTGACCGTCGAGACCCCACCGGCGGGTGACCCGGGCATGTGCTGTCCGGGCGAGATCGACCTCGTGCTGCGCGGGCTGGCCGCGGAACTGCGCTCGCACGGGGTGGAGGCCCGCGAGGACGGGGTGCACGGCATCGTGCACGCCGGTCCGCAGCACGCGCTGCTGCGGCCGCACCGGGGGGACCTGTGGTGGTGGATGCGGTGGCCGGGGGAGCCCCGGCCGCTGGCGGGCGTACCGCTCTCCCCGGCCACCCGGACCTCCGAGGCGGTCCGCCGCATCCTGGGCGCCCTGGACCGCGCCTGAGAGACCGCTGAGAGACCACGCGGCCCCCACCGCGCCCATCGCCCCGCCCCGGGTCGCGTTTCCCCGCGCCCGGACCGGCGGGGACCCGGATCGTCCCGACCGCATGTCCCTCCGCGGCCGGGCCGGATCCGGGGTGTTCCGGCCGCACCTCCCCCGTGGCCGGGGCACGTCGACCGCCGGCACGGTCCCCCCGTGCCGCCGCGGTCCCGCCCCGCGCCCCCGGGCGGTGTCGGCGGGGCGCGCCCCGGCCCCTTCCCCTTTGCGGCCGGGGTGCGCCACCGTCGCCCATGACGGACGCGCCGAGGGCTCGGACGCCCGGGGCGCCGCGGTGTCGGCGGCCGCCGCCGGGTGCGGACCAGGGGGCGGCCGCGAGCCGGGCCCGTGTGTCAGGCCCGCGTGTCAGGCCCCCGCCGTGCTCGCGACGTGTCGGCGCCCGCCCGGCGGGCGGACCGGTGCGCGTTCGGACGCCCGGGAGTGCCGCAGTGGTCGTGCCCGCCTGGCGGCGGGGCAGGGCGTCGGGCGCCCGCCGTGCTCACACCGTCGTCGGCGCCCGCCCGGCGGGCGGACCGGTGCGCGTTCGGGTGCCCGGGAGTGCCGCGGCGGTCGTGCCCGCCTGAGGGCGGGGCAGGGCGTCGGGCGCCCGCCGTGCTCACACCGTCGTCGACGCCCGCCCGGCGGCGGGGCAGGACGTCAGGCGCCCGGGATCGCCGCGCCCGGCCCGTAGGCCGCCAGCGCCGCGCCCACGATCCCCGCCGTGTTGCGCAGCTGGGCCGGCACGATCGGGGTGCGGATGTCCAGCAGCGGCAGGAACTTGTCCGACTTGCGGCTCACCCCGCCCCCGACCACGATCAGGTCCGGCCACAGCAGGTCCTCCACCACCCGGTAGTACCGCTGGAGCCGCTTGTGCGCCCAGTCGTGGTAGGACAGGCCCTCGCGCTCCTTGGCGCCCGAGGACGCCTTGGACTCGGCGTCGTGGCCGTCGATCTCCAGGTGCCCGAACTCGGTGTTGGGCACCAGGTTCCCGTCCACCACCAGCGCCGTGCCGATCCCGGTGCCCAGGGTGGTCATCAGCACCACCCCCGACACCCCCTTGGCCGCCCCGTAGCGGGCCTCGGCCACCGCCGCGGCGTCGGCGTCGTTGAGCAGCCGCACCGGCCGCCCGGTGACCTGCGCGAACAGCGCCCGCGCGTCGGTGTCGATCCAGCTCTTGTGCAGGTTGGCGGCGGTGCGCACCACACCGTTCTGCACCACGCCCGGGAAGGTGATGCCCAGGGGCACCTCGGCCGCCTCGGGGAAGTGCGCGGCGATCTCCCCGACGATCCCGGCGACCTCGTCGGGGCCCGCGTGGTGGGGGGTGAGGATCTTCAGACGGTCCTTGAGGAACTCCCCGGTGGTCAGGTCGACCGGGGCCCCCTTGATGCCGCTGCCGCCGATGTCGATCCCCAACCCGGTGGTCGGCTCTGCCATGGGTCCTCGTCTCCGTGTCCGTGCTCAGGCGGGCGGTCGGCCCGCAGGGCTGATCCTGCCCCGCCCGGCGGGGCTTCGCACGCCGCACCGGTGCGTGTCCGCCCCTCGCTGACGTGCCCAGGTGGTGTCGGCGGACCGATACGCTGGACGATCGCCCCGACCGAACCGAATCTGGGAAGACGAGAGCGACGTTGACCGGTATCCATGGCCGCCGTGGTCCCTTCACCGACGGTGACACCGTGCAGTTGACCGACCCCAAGGGTCGCATGCACACGATCACCCTCCACGAAGGGGGCACTTTCCACTCCCACAAGGGCAAGGTCGAGCACGACGACCTGCTCGGCCGCCCCGAGGGGAGCGTGGTGCGCTCCAACACCGGTACCGCCTATGTGGCACTGCGCCCCCTGCTCATCGACTACACCCTGTCGATGAAGCGCGGGGCGACCATCGTCTACCCCAAGGACGCCGCCCAGGTCCTGGTGGAGGCCGACATCTTCCCCGGCGCACGCGTCGTGGAGGCCGGCGCCGGGTCAGGCGCCATGTCCAGCTGGCTGCTGCGCGCGGTGGGCGAGAAGGGCATGGTGCACTCCTACGAGCGCCGCGCCGACTTCGCCGAGATCGCCCGCAAGAACGTCGAGCGGTTCTACGGCGGCCCGCACCCGGCCTGGAGGCTGACCGTCGGCGACCTGGTCGAGGAGCTCGACGAGACCGACGTGGACCGGGTGTTCCTGGACATGCTGGCCCCCTGGGAGTGCCTGGACGCCGTCGCCAAGGCGCTCATCCCCGGCGGCCTGCTGTGCTGCTACGTCGCCACCACCACCCAGCTCTCGCGCGTGGTGGAGGAGCTGCGCGAGGACGAGCGGTTCTACGAGCCGCGCTCCTGGGAGACCATGCTGCGGACCTGGCACGTGGAGGGCCTGGCGGTGCGCCCGGACCACCGCATGATCGGGCACACCGGGTTCCTGGTGGTGGCCCGCCGCCTGGCCGACGGGGTGGAGGCGCCCGAGCGCCGCCGCCGTCCGGCCAAGGGCGCCTACGGCCAGGACTACGAGGCCTCCCGCGCGGCCGCGGGCGGCACCGCCGCGGCCCCGGCTCAGGTCCCGGCCCCGGAGTCGGCCCCCGAGGTGGCGCCCGCCGCCGAGGCGGCCCCTGAGACGGCCCCTGAGACGGCCCCGGAGGCGGCACCGGAGGCGGCACCGGCCGCCGAGACGGTCCCGGAGGCCCCCGCCGCGGAGACCGCTGCTCCGGAGAGCCCGGCGCAGGAGGCTCCCGCTCCGGAGGGCACCGTCCCGGAGCCGACCGCCCCGGAGACCGCCGCGGAGTGACCCCTGCGCGGGGTCCCGTGGCCCACATCGGTCACGGGACGCACCCCCCGCCCCGATGAGGATCTCGACCGAAACCTCGGCACGGCCCGTCCGGAACACGTCTCCGGACGGGCCGTCCTGTTCCGGTCACCGGGCGTGGATCCCGGCGCGCTCCCCGGTGTTCGAGTACCGTAAACATGTCCGTTTCATCCCCGCCGACGTGCACGGCGATGCCGCGCCGTCAAGGGGTCCAAGCGTGACCCGGCCTCGCCCGAGAGGTTACTTTCTCATTACGTCGGGTCATCCGGTAGCACCCTGACCTGCAAAGACGCAAGGTCTTGAAATGAGGCCTACGACACTCGTCGGGCCGGGGAGGTTAGGAACAGGGCACGGGTAGGTACGCTCCCGAGTAGTCGTCCTTCTAAAGGGAGGTGGCGGACGTGGCCGAGCGCGACGACGAGCGTCAGAGCGACCGGGACCGTGAAGTCGCTGAACTCACGGCCCAGGTCTCCTACATGGAAAAGGAACTCAGCGTGGTCCGGCGCAAGCTCGCCGACTCGCCCCGACATGTACGCCTCCTGGAGGAGCGCCTGCGGGAGGCCCAGGCCAACCTCGCGGCGGCCAACGGCCAGAACGAGAGGCTGGTCTCCACGCTCAAGGAGGCACGCGAGCAGATCGTGGCCCTCAAGGAGGAGGTCGACCGGCTGGCCCAGCCGCCGTCCGGCTTCGGCGTCTTCCTCGGCGGGCGCGAGGACGAGACCGTCGAGATCTTCACCAACGGCCGCAAGATGCGGGTCAACGTGAGCCCCTCCGTGGACGTGGACGAGCTGCGTCCCGGCCAGGAGGTCATGCTCAACGAGGCCTTCAACGTCGTCGAGGTGGAGTCTTTCGAGACGGTCGGCGAGGTCGTGATGCTCAAGGAGATCCTGGAGGACGGCGAACGCGCCCTCGTGATCTCCCACCACGACGAGGAGCGCATCGTCCGCCTGGCGGACCCGCTGCGCGACGAGCCGATCCGGCCCGGCGACTCCCTGCTGCTGGAGCCGCGCTCGGGGTACGTGTACGAGCGCATCCCCAAATCCGAGGTCGAGGAGCTCATCCTCGAAGAGGTCCCCGACATCGCCTACACCGACATCGGCGGCCTCTCCGGGCAGATCGAGCTCATCCGCGACGCGGTCGAGCTGCCCTACCTGCACAAGGACCTGTTCCGCGAGCACAAGCTGCGCGCACCCAAGGGCGTGCTGCTGTACGGCCCGCCCGGCTGCGGCAAGACGCTCATCGCCAAGGCGGTCGCCAACTCGCTGGCCAAGCAGGTCGCCGAGCGCACCGGCCGCGACGTCGGCAAGAGCTTCTTCCTCAACATCAAGGGCCCGGAGCTGCTCAACAAGTACGTCGGCGAGACCGAGCGGCACATCCGCCTGGTCTTCCAGCGGGCCCGGGAGAAGGCCTCCGAGGGCACCCCGGTCATCGTGTTCTTCGACGAGATGGACTCGATCTTCCGCACCCGCGGCTCGGGCGTGTCCTCCGACGTGGAGAACACCATCGTTCCGCAGCTGCTGAGCGAGATCGACGGTGTCGAGGGCCTGGAGAACGTCATCGTCATCGGCGCCTCCAACCGCGAGGACATGATCGACCCGGCGATCCTGCGGCCCGGCCGCCTGGACGTCAAGATCAAGATCGAGCGGCCCGACGCCGAGGCGGCCCGGGACATCTTCGCCAAGTACATCACCGAGGACCTGCCTCTGCACGAGGAGGACATGGCCGAGCACGGCGGCTCGACCAAGGCCACGGTGGACGCCATGATCCAGACGGTCGTGGAGCGGATGTACACCGAGGGCGAGGAGAACCGGTTCCTGGAGGTCACCTACGCCAACGGTGACAAGGAGGTCCTGTACTTCAAGGACTTCAACTCCGGCGCCATGATCGAGAACATCGTCTCGCGGGCCAAGAAGATGGCCATCAAGGACTTCATCGAGCACCGGTCCCGGGGCATCCGGGTCGCGCACCTGCTGCAGGCGTGCGTCGACGAGTTCAGCGAGAACGAGGACCTGCCCAACACCACCAACCCCGACGACTGGGCGCGGATCTCCGGCAAGAAGGGCGAGCGCATCGTCTACATCCGGACCCTCGTGACCGGCAAGAAGGGCGCGGACTCCGGGCGGAGCATCGACACGGTGGCCAACACCGGCCAGTACCTGTAACGGCGAGCCAGCCGGTACCTGTCGACGAGCCGGTACCTGTCGACGAGCCGGTACCTGTAACGACGAGAGGGG
>NZ_JBJJBV010000301.1:0-7655 GCF_045446735.1 Nocardiopsis protaetiae | reverse complement strand
CCCCAAATGCGACAACGAACGCTGCAACCCCGACCGGGCCTCGCCCCGCTACCGCACCGTCATCCGCCTCACCCCCGACGGCGAACCCATCGCCGCCCCCTGCCCCACCTGCGGCCACAGAACCCCGGCCACCACCCTCGCCGCCTGACCTTGCCCTCTCCCTCTCTGGAGGAGATCCTCACCTGCACCCGGGTTCTCGGCCCCACCGCTGCGACCGCCCTCCATCACGCCACGTTGCTCGCGCACACGATTCGCGGCGGCCTCCAACGGGGGGCAATGGATCTGATCATCGCGGCGCACGCGATGCAGAGCGGGCGAATCCTTGTGAGCAGGGATGCCGAGGTCAAGTTCGGGGACCTCCCAGGCGTCGTGGCCTTGGACGTGGAATAGGCCGGACCGGGTCGGTCACCATCTGTCGGGGCCGGCCCGGCCGTAGAGGTCGCGCGAGCGGTCAGGATGGCTGGACCCGGTCGAAGAAGGCGACGGCCCGGGCCGGGTCCGGGCTCACCAGGCTTTCCAGGCCGTCCGTCGTGATCTGTGCCCACACCCGGGCCCGCGCCCACATCCGTTCCTCGAAGGCGCGCACGGCCGTATCCGGGTCCCCGGGGTCGGCGGCGATGGACTCGGCGAGTTCGGCGCCGTCCAGCATCGCCAGGTTCGCCCCCGCCCCCAACGGGGGCATCAGGTGGGCCGCGTCGCCCAGCAACGTCACCCCCGGGACGTGAGCCCAGGTGTGGGACACCGGCAGGACGTGCAGGGGCCGGTACACGAAGGCGGTGCCGTGGCGCAGCAGGTCCACGACCGGTGCGGCCCAGCCGTCGAACAGGCCCAGCAGATCCGGGGGCACCGCCCCGGTGCCGGACGGGCCCGCGGGCCCGTCCGGCGGGGTGCGGAACTGGGCGTACACCTTGACACGTCCGCCGCTGTTGCGCTGGGCGACGATCGCCCGGTTCGCCCCGTACACGGCCAGGGAACCGTCGCCGATCAACCGGGCCAGGTCGGGGTGGTGGGTGTCGACGTCCTCCAGGGAGGTCTCGACGAAGGTGACACCGGTGTAGTGCGGTACCACCGGAGAGAGTGCCGGGCGGGTCCGGGACCAGGCCCCGTCCGCGCCCACCACGAGGTCGAACACCTCCTGTCGCCCGTCCGCGAAACGGACCGGCACACCCTCCCGGGTCCCCGGCTCCACCTGAGCCACCGCCTGCCCCCACCGGACGTCGAGGGGGCCGAGCAGCAGGTCGCGGAGCTGCCCGCGGTCGATCTCGGGGTTGGCCCGCTCGTCCGGGCCGGGACGCCAGTCGCGCAGAACCCTCCCGTCCGTGTCCAGGATGCGCATGGCCTGCCCCTCGGGGCGGGCCAGCGCCCGGAACCCCGCCAGTAGCCCGGCCTTGTCCAGCGCGAGCTGGCCCAGTCCTTCGTGCAGGTCCAGCGTGCCGCCCGCGGGACGGGCGTTCGAGGCCGGGTCGCGTTCGAGGATGGTGACGGGGTGGCCGTGGTGGTGTAGGACGCGGGCGAAGGTGAGGCCGGCGAGACCGCCCCCGACCACGGCGATTCTGTGTCTCATGTCGATACACTGTATTGAGTCGGTTCGGTGTATCGCAACGGTACGGTGTGACCATGACCGTGTGGGACCGCCCTGAGCCACCGCCCCGCCCCGTGCCGCTCGACCGGGAGCGGATCGTCGCCGCCGCCGTCGCGCTGGCCGACGGGGGCGGGCTAGAAGAGGTGTCGCTGCGCAAGGTCGCCGCCCGGCTCAACGCGGGCCCGATGCGGCTGTACGGATACATCGCCACCAAGGAGGAGCTGTTCGACCTCATGGTGGACGAGGTTCACGCCGAGATCATCCCCGCAGAACCCCCCGGTGACTGGCGCGAGGCGCTGAGCGGACTGGCCCACCGCACCCGGCGCACCGCCCTGCGCCACGAATGGCTGGCCGACCTGCTCGGCGGCCGCCCCGCCCTGGGCCCCAACAGCCTGGCCGTGACCGAGGCGACGCTGGCCTCTCTGGACGGCCTCGCCGACATCGACACCGCCATGCGCGCCGTGGAGACCGTCAGCTCCTACTTCATCGGTGCGATCAGGCGCGAGGTCACCACTCGGCGGGCCGAACGCGCCACCGGCCTGTCCGAACGCGAGTGGCAGCGCGCCTCGGGCCCGCACATCACGAGAATGCTGGCCACCGGCCGCTTCCCCACACTCGCCAGGATCGTGCACGAGGGCACGGACGTGGACGCCGAGACCTCCTTCGCCACCGGCCTGGACTGGGTTCTGGACGCCGTGGCCGCCAGACTCACCCCGCCGGCGTGACGCCCGGCCGTCGACTTCGGGCGGCGGAAAAACCGGTGGCGGACCGCCCTGACCATTGCTAACCTGCGCGTGGCCGTGCCAGAGACCGAGGAGGTGGTACCCGTGAACGCAGTTTCGACATGGGTGCTCCCCTCGGGGGTCACGGTCGGGCGATAGGTCGTCCGGGAGCGCCGTTCACGAGCACTCCCGAAGGACACGACCATGCACCTCACCCTCACCGCCGAGCGGCGCCTCGACGGCGGCGTCCTCGAACGCGCCTTCACCCTCGACGGGATCCCCGGCCTCCTGTGGACACCCGCAACCGAGTCCACCCCGGAACCGGCGCCCCTGGTCCTGCTCGGCCACCCCGGCGACCTGCACCGCATGCACCCCCGCCTGGCGGCGCGGGCCCGGCACTGCGCGGCGGACGGCTTCGCCGCGGCCGCCATCGAACTCCCCGGCGGCGGCGACCGCCCCCGCTCGCCCGAGGCCGACCAGGCCCGCGCCGACCTGCAACGGGCACTGGCGGCCGGGGAACGGCCGAGCGAGGACGTCATCGACCGGCTGGTCCTGCCCCTGGTCGATCAGGCCGTCCCCGAGGCGCGGGCCGCCCTGGACGCCCTCCTCGCACTGCCCGAACTCGGCGGCCCCGTCGGCTACTCCGGCGGGATCATCTCCATCGGCGTCCGGCTGGCGCTGGTCGACCCGCGCATCGCCGCCGCCGTCCTCTTCGCCGGCAGCTACGTCCCCCGCACGATGTTCGACGAGGCCCGCCGCCTCACCCTCCCCCTGCACGTCCTGCTCCAGTGGGACGACGAGGGCAACGACCGGCAGCTCGCCCTGGACCTGTTCGACGCCTTCGGCTCCCCCGAGAAGACCCTGAACGCCAACATGGGCGGGCACACCGGCGTCCCACCGTCCGCGGCGGGGGCCGCCGCCCGGTTCCTCGCCCGGCACCTGCGGTAGCGCCGGGCCCCGGCGCGTCGGCCACCCGGCGCGCCGACACGCGGGCGCCCTCCCGCTCCCCGGGCGGCCGGTGCTGTTTGACTGGGGTCATGCCTTTGCACGGTGAATACGAACCCAGCACCTCCACCCGGGCCCGCGAGCAGGTGGAGCTCTATGAGTCCTCCGGCGGCACCGAGGGCACCACGCTGTTCGACCTTCCGGTCGTGGTGCTGACCTCCATCGGCGCCAAGACCGGGAAACTGCGCAAGACGCCCCTGATGCGGGTCGAGCACGAGGGCCGCTACGCCGTCGTCGCCTCGCTCGGCGGCGCCCCCGAGCACCCCGTCTGGTACTTCAACCTCAAGGCCGACCCGCGGGCCGAACTCCAGGACGGGCCCCGGCGGGGCGACATGGTGGCGCGCGAGCTCACCGGCGCCGAGCGGGAGCTGTGGTGGGAGCGCGCGGTCGCGGCCTACCCGCCTTACGCGGACTACCAGGCCAGGACCGACCGGAGGATCCCGGTCTTCGTGCTGGACCCCGCCCGGCACGACTGACACCGCGGCCCGCCCCCGCCCCCCTTGCGCTCCCGGCGGTCGGGCAGGTGGGCGGGCGTCAGCGTGCCGTGGCCAGGCGGGAGCGGGTGCGGGCCGCGGTGCCCGGGGCCAGGGTGGCGAGGATGTCGGCGAGCGTGGTCCCCGCCAGGCTGTGGCGCCACGCCTGGTGGGCCTCGGCCATCCGCCGCGCCAGCACGCAGGTGTCCTCGCACTCCTCGGGCGGCAGCGCCCCCACCCCCCGCTGCCGGATCTCCGCGCACACGTACGGCGAGGAGGCGCCGTCCACCGACTCCACGATCTGTAGCAGGGTGATCTCCGCGGCGGGCCGCGCCAGCCGGAACCCGCCCCGCGGGCCCGGCGTCGCGCTCAGCAGCCCCGATTTGACCAGCGCCTTCAACTGCTTGGCCAGGTAGGGAGCCGGCAGGTCGAAGTACAGGGCCAGCTGGGCCGTGGAGGCGGTGTCCCCCGCCTCCAGCTGGGCCAGGGTGGAGGCGCAGTGCAGCACCCACTCGGTGCTCGCGGGAAGCTTCATACCGCCATCCTATCGGAGATATTGTGGATCTTTTTAGTCCACGATATGTTCGGCCCATCGACCATCGACCACCGACGAACGAAAGAAGGACCCGCCATGCGCGTCGCCGTCGCCGGGGCCACCGGCAACATCGGCTCCCTCACCGTCGCCGCCCTGCGCCGCCACGGCCACGAGGCCGTCGGGATCAGCCGCTCCCTCGGTGTGGACCTGGCCACCGGCCAAGGCCTCGATGAGGCCCTGCGCGGAGCCGAGGCGGTCATCGACGCCACCAACATCCCCGCCGGCGACCGCGACACCTCGGTGGAGCACTTCGCGCGCCTGACCCGCACCCTGCTCGGCGCCGAGGAGCGCGCCGGGGTGCGCCACCACGTCCTGCTCTCGATCACCGGCATCCACCGGGTGGAGGGCAACCCCCACTACGCGGGCAAGCGCGAGCAGGAACGCCTGGTCCAGGAGGGCCCGGTGCCCTGGACGATCGTGCCCGCCACCCAGTTCCACGACTTCGCCGCCATGGTGGCCGGGTGGACCGAGCGCGACGGGCGGGCCCCCATCGCCCCGCTGCTGGTGCAGCCGATCGCCCCCGCCGATGTCGCCGACATCCTCGCCGAGGTCGCGGTGGGCGCGCCCCGCGGCCGCCACGCCGACATCGCCGGACCCGACACCCAGGACCTGGTGGACATGGCCCGGCGCACCCTGCACGCCCGCGGTCGCCGGGTGGACCTGGTGCCGACCTGGTCGGGGATCTTCGGAACGTCCATGGCGGGCGAGGTCCTGCTGCCCGGCGCGGACGCCCGCATCGCGCCGACCACCTTCGAGGAGTGGCTCGCCACCCAGCGGGCCTCATAGAACAGGCCGGGAAGGGCCTGGAAGGCTAGAAGATCAGGGCGAGGTGGGCGTCCAGCGCGGCGACCGCCTCGCCCTCGTCGCACTGCCGGGACAGCACCTGGAGCCCCAGCCCGTCGACGAGCGCCAGCAACCCGGCCGCCGCCCGTTCGGGGTCCACCCCCTCCGCCCCGCCCGCCCGCACCTGGTCGGCCAGGAAGGCGCGCATCTGCGCGGCCTCCTCGCCCAGCCCCGACACCATCGACGGCTTGGTCGCGGCGTAGGCCAGGAACGCCAGGGACACGTGCCCCTCCAGGCGGCGCGTCTCGTCCAGCGGCAGGATCTGCGACAGCAGCGCCCGGACGAGCTCGCGCGGCGACGTCGGCGGAGCCGCGGCCGCCTGGGCCGTGGACCGCTCGCGGATCCGGTCCATGACCATGGTGACGGCGAACGTCATCATCTCGTCCTTGGTGCGGAAGTAGTGCTGCACCATCCCGGTCGAGACTCCGGCCTCGGCCGCCACGTGCCGCAGGCTCACCTTCTCCAGGCCCTGGGCGGCGGCCAGGCGCATCAGCGCGTCGGCGAGCAGTTCCCGGCGCTCGCGGCGCTCGTGGTCGTCGATCTTGCGGGGCATGCGGCCCACCCTACATTGCGACTGTATTGCCATGCGGGTACATTGCAGTCGTATTGCAGTGCTGTCGTATCGCGAAGAAGGGGTGTCACCATGACGACCGTGCTCGACCTGACCGCCATCGACCCGCGGCGGCGCGACCTGGTGGGCGGCAAGGCCGCGGGCCTGGCCGCGCTCATCGGCCTGGGCGAACGGGTCCCCGACGGCTTCTGCGTCACCACGTGGGCGCACCGCGACGGCGAGGTGCCCGAGCGGGAGGTCCTGGCGGCCTACGCCCGGCTCGGCGGCGGCCCGGTCGCCGTGCGCTCCAGCGCCACCGCCGAGGACCTGCCCGACGCCAGTTTCGCGGGCCAGCAGGACACCTTCCTGGGGGTGAGCGGCGCAGAGGACCTGCTCAAGGCGGTCCGCGCCTGCCGGGACTCGCTCCACAGCGACCGCGCCACCGCCTACCGCGAGGCCGCCGGCATCGCCCACGGGGACGCGCACATGGCCGTGGTCGTCCAGCGGATGGTCGACGCCGAGGTGGCGGGCGTGCTGTTCACCGCGAACCCGCTCACCGGCACACGCGGCCAGAGCGTCGTGGACGCCGCCCCCGGACCGGGCACCGCCGTGGTCGACGGGACCACCACCGCCGACCACTACGTCCTGGACGACACCCCGCCCACCGGACACGGCTGCCTCACCCCGGCCCGCCTGGCCGAACTCCGCGAGACGGGCGAGCGGCTGCGCGACGCCCTGGGCGCCGAGCAGGACATCGAATGGGCCTACGACCGCGACGGCACCCTGTGGCTGCTCCAGGCCCGGCCGATCACCACCCTTTTCCCGCTCCCGGCGCCGAGCACGCACCCGGGCACCCGCCTCTACGTCGAGTTCGGGCACGTCCAGGGCATGCTCCGCCCCGCCACCCCCATGGGCATGGCGACCCTGAAGAACATCCTGGCGGGCATGCTCGCCGCCTTCGGCCTCACCGCCCCGGTCGTCGACATCGGCGGCCGCCTCTACGGCGACCTGACCGACGCCATGCGCGACCCGGCGATGAGGCGGCGCCTGGTGGGGCTGATGGCCGTCGACTTCGGGCCGCGCGCCCAGGCCGTGGTCGAGCACATGCTCGACGACCCCCGCTTCGCCCCGCTGTCCGCCACCCGCAGGCGCGGCGCGGCCGCCCTGGCGGCCGGACCGCGGGCGGCGGCCGGGATCCTCGGCGCGCTGGCCCGCCCCGCGGCCGCCCGGACCCGGGTCTTCGACGAGCTCGAACGCCTGCGGCGAGAGCCCGTCACCGACCCGCCCACCACCGCCGAGCTGCTGGACCTGGTGGCTGAGGACTCCTCCCGCGTCGACCCCATCGTCTGGCCCGTCGTCAGCGGCCTGGTGGCCTCCGCCGCCCTCACGCCCCTGCTCAAGGGCATAGCCACCGACGAGGAGATCGCCACCGTCCTGAGCGGCATGCCCCACAACGTCACCCTCCAGATGGACCTCGCCCTGTGGGAGGTGGCCCGCGCCGCCGCACCCCACCGGGACCTGCTGATCGACACCCCGCCGCACGAGCTCGCCGCCGCCCACCTGGCCGGCGGGCTCCCCGACCTCGGCCTGGACGCCTTCCTGGACCGCTACGGCGTCCGCTCGGCCGCCGAGGTCGACGTCGGCGTCCCGCGCTGGTCGGAGGACCCGGCCCCGGTGTTCGCGGCCCTGGCCGGCTACCTGCGGGTCACCGACCCCGGGCAGGCCCCCGACCGGCGCTTCCACCGCGCCGCCGCCCGCGCCGAGGCGATGCTCGCCGAACTCTCCGAGCGGGCGCGCCGCGCCCGTCCGGTGCGCGGCCGCATCGCCGCCTTCTTCCTGCGCCGGGCCCGCGAGCTGGCCGGGCTGCGCGAGGCGGGCAAGTTCG
>NZ_JBJJBV010000300.1:0-7727 GCF_045446735.1 Nocardiopsis protaetiae | reverse complement strand
CGCGGATCCGCCGGATCTCCTCGTCCCGGTTCCGGAGCACCGACGCCAGCTTCTTCGCGGCCGTGTCCACCTCCTCGGCCGACCTCCGGAGGTCGGCGGCGTTCCCACCGGAGTTCCGGAACAGGGCGTCGATCAACTCCCGGGCCTGTTTCAGGGTGTCCCGTGCTTCGCCGAGCTTCCGGGCGTCCGCGGAGAGGGTCTCGTTCAGTTCCGCGGCGGTGGCGGACACCGTGCGAGCGGCCTCGTCGACACCGGTCGCGACGCCCACCGTGGAGGTGCGCAGTCGGCGCGAGCGCTCGGCCAGCCCCTCGGCGAGGTGTCTCGCCAGGCGTGTCCGCCGCGCGCTCTCCCGGACGGTGTCGCCCGCCCGGTCCGTGTCCAGGGGCAGAACCGTGTCGATGTCCCGCACCCGGGCGAGGATGTCCTCGGCCTCGCGTACGAGGTCGGCCAGGGCGCCCGGGTCCGTCGAGGGGCCGCCCCCCGCCGCGCGCAGGCGTGTGGTGACGTCGGTCGGCCGGCCGAGCAGTTCCGCGCGTTTGCGCGCCGTCTCCAGGTCCGCTCCCAGCTCGGCGATCGAATCCGTGAGAGCCGTCCGGGTCCGGGTGGTCTCGGCGTCCAGGTCGGTGGAGTCCTTCAGCAGGGTGTCCGCCTTCTCGGCCGCCTCGGACACCGCCGTGCCGCTGGCGTCGCGCAGGGTCTGCGTCCGCGCCGGGTCGGTCTCGGGCTTGAGGTTGAGTTCGGCGCGGAACAGCTCTGCCAGGTCCGTCGGCGTGTAGGCGGGCAGCGGGTCCTGCACGGGGGCGGGAGAGGTCCCGGACAGCCGCCCCCGAACCTCGGTGAGGGTGGTGCCCCAGGAACGGGTGGCCTCGTCGAACTCCTTCAGCTTCTCCCGGTAGTCCGTCTCTGCGGTCGTGTACGCCTTCCGGGCCGCGTCCAGGACGGGGTCGCGGCCCGTCGTGTCGGGCGAGGAGTCGAAAGCGCGCTGGTAGGCGTCCGCGGCCTCGCCCACCGCGCTCCTGGCCTCGCCGTACTCCTTCTCCGCGGTGATGAGCTTTTCGCGGGCCTCGTGGATCCGGTCCAGGTCCGGGGCCAGGCCCCGTGCGCGGTCCCCGTCCAGGAAGCCCAGGCGGACCGCGTCCGCCTCCGACATCCACGCGGACACCTTGGCGTCGGCGTGCTCGAACCCCCATACGGGGGCCCTGCCCTTCCAGAGGGCGGACTCCACCAGGGACCTGCTCCCCACCAGCCAGGTGGTGTCGAACTCGATCAGGTAGGCCGGGCCCATGCGGTTGCGGTGGTGCTCGGGCTCGGTCTCGGCCGCCTCGGCGCTCTCCACCCCGGAACCGGTGGAGCGGCCGGTGGCGGCGGTGGCCCCGCCGTTGAGGAAACCGACGTGGTCCTCATAGGAGGGCAGGTCGTTGGTGAGCCCGGTGGCCCGCAGCCCCGACTCCTGTCCCAGGCGCCCGGTGTGGTCGGCGTGGAAGCCGAAGACGTGCTCCTCCTTGCGGTCGGAGCTGAGCCGCGACCCGGGCACGACGTCGAGGACACGCGCCCCCTGGGCCCGGGGCACCGCCTTGAGTCGCCATTCGGTGGTGCCGATGTCCAGCAGAGGTACCCCTTCGGGCCGGTTGGCGGCCTCGGAGAACAGCGACGTGAGCGCGACGGCGCCGAGGGTGTGCTCGACGGGGGTGTAGCGGGGGTCCAGGTGGAGTTCCCTCGCCACGTGCGCCCGGGCGTCCCGCACCGTCTGCGCGGTGGGGGCGCCGGTGGCCGGGTCGAACGCCCCCGTGCCCGGGGCCCAGTTCAGGGAGCGGGCGACCGCGACCAGGGCGGCCTCGCGCACGCGCCGCCCCTGTCCTTCGGTGGCGGCGGGCAGCATCACCGTGTTTTCGGGTGGACGGAGGGCGTCGTCGCCCCGGACCGCCCGGCCCCAGGCGTGGACGGCGGAGTCGAGCGTGGTGTGCCCCGTCGCCGTCCCCTGCGGTACCGGGGGCCGGGCGGCGTTCGCAGGAGTGGTGGCCGGGACCGTGGCGGGGGTGGTGTCCGGGGTGGCGGCCGTCCCGAAGTCCACGTAGGGGAACGGGTACACGGTCCGGACCCGCCCTGCCGCGCCCTGGCCGGTGGCCTCCAGGCCGCGGCCGTCGTCCAGGGCCAGGCGCAGGTGGGCGACCTGGTCGAGTTTGACGTAGGGGCCCAGCAGGTCCAGTTGGACCGTGTGCTCCCGGGCGTGCGCCCGCTCCCGGATCGCGGTGTCGGTGGCGCCCGCGCTCGCGCCGGTCGCCGGGGCGAGGTTGAACGGGCGGCTGTCGGGGGCCGCCTCGCGCGGTGCGTCGTCCTGGGAGTAGGGCATCGGGACGCCCAGCTGGCCGTCCGCTCCCACGGTGTCGCCGGTGGCCGAGATCCGGACCTCGGCGATCTCGGGCTTCCACGTCCCGGTCTCGAACATCACGGCCGAGCCCAGGTGGTCCACCCGGGTTTCGGAGGTCGTGAGGGTCACGTGGACGCGCGCGCCGTGCGCCTCGCGCCGGTACCGGTGCCACGAATGCCATGTCCGTCCCGCGGCTTTGCGGCGCACGCGCACCGGGACCGGGGGCGCCGCGGCGCCCGCCGTCTGCCCCAGCCTGCCGGTCAGCGCGTGCAGCAGCGTCTCCCGGCTCCGGGTGGTCAGCTCCCAGTCCCGTGCTTCCAGGTCCCGCACCAGGTCCCGCAGCGCCGCCTCCGGGTCGGGCGCGCCCACCCGCCGCCCGGTGTGCTCGAAACCGTCGCGGACGCGGACCCCGGCCGGTTTCTCGGGGTTGGGCTGGGAGACGCGCGCCAGTTGCCCGCCCTCCTCCCGGACGCGGTCCAGGACCAGCCCGGCCTCCTCGGCGTCGCGGGCCGGGACGTGTCCCGTGACCAGGTCGGGGACCCGGGCCGTCCAGCCGCGGAAGCGGGTGTACCAGTCCAGGGTGGGCCCCAGGCTCCACTTCTTCATGAACTCCGCGGCCTGGGTGAGGTGCCCGGACAGGCGGAAGGAGTAGCCCCGGCGGCTCAACGGGATCATGAACGCGGAGGTCTCGAACGCGGCGCCGTCGACGTGGACCGTGCGGGAGGACCGCAGGACGCGGCTCCAGCTCAGCCCGCCGGTGCCGGTCGGCAGTCCGGCGCTGCTCGGGCGGTCGTCGGCGGCGCCCTCCACCAGCGGGTTCTGGTGACCCGTGCCGGACGCGGCGAGCCGCAGCGCCCAGGTCCCCCGGTTGACCGTGCTCGTCGCCTGCACGTCCGTGCTCGTCGCCGACCGCCACAGGAACCGGGTCCGCTGCGGGCGCAGGTCGGCCACCCCGTCCACCTCGGCCCGGGTGACGGTGGTGACGCGCACGTCGTGGGGGGAACCCGCGCCGCCGCTCATCTCCTGGCGGCTGCGCGATCCCGACGGGGACAGGGTCGCCGGGTCGCCCACCAGGGTCGGCGCGGAGAACCGGCTCCCGAAGAAGGCGAGGGAGGCGCGCCCGTCGTTCAGGGTGTGGCGCAGCTTGTGCCGGAACCCGTTGTAGAGGTCGAGCGGCCCGCGGCCCGGGCCGGAGAAGAGGTGGAAGGTATGGCCGAGCAGGCCTCGGCGGGTTCCGTCGGAGACGTCGGTGTTGATCCACTCCACGGTGCCGCCGATGTCCAGCAGGGCGTGCGCGTCGGCTGCTCCCCGCCTCCCGTCCGCCGGGCCAGGGGCGCCGCCGGAGGCCGCCGGACCCGGCGCGAAGGCCCCGTGGACGACCGTGCGCGCCTCGTCCTCGCGCAGGGCCTTGAAGGAGTCCGCCGGACCGGGCGCCGGATCGGGGACGGGATCGGCGAACCGGGAGGTGGACACCTCGTACACCCCGGTCAGGGGCGTGGACAGGAGCCCGACCGAGCCCGCAGGGGCGCGGTCCCGAGATCCCCGGCCCAGGGCCAGGTCGGAGCCCTCGTACTCGTCCATCCGGGCCCGGAAGGACACCGCGCCCTGCCACAGGTCGGAGCCGCCGGGGAAGATCAGCCGGGTCTGCCCCTCGTGCCCGAAGCCCTCGTTGCGTCCGATGCCGCCGCCCCGGGTGTAGGAGAGGGCGGCCGAGACGGCGCCGGACCGCTGCGCGGTGTTGCGGGCGTCCCCCTGGACCGGGCGGACCTGCCCCGCGGCGACGCCGGCGGTGAGGGTGTGGGTGGCCCCCTTGCGGCGCGAGGTGCCCTGCGAGGCCCCGCCGCCGATCCGGGCCCCGGTGTCGCGGGTGGAGTCGCCCGCGTGGCCGAGCGCGCCGAAGTCGGCGGTGATCCGGACGGTGACCAGGGCGGGCCGTAGGACCTCCGCGCCCTTTTTCATGATCTTGGGGTCCAGGGCGGCGGATTCCTTCAGCCGGATCACCAGGCCCTCGGGGGAGGACAGCTCGTGGGCGCGGCGGCGCAGGTTGGCCTCGGTCAGCGCGTCCAGGACCAGTTCGGTGTTCTGGCGGGCGGTCTCCCGGTTGCGGCGGAAACCCCACTTCTCCCGGGTGGTGCGCTCCCAGTAGGGGGCCCCGCGGTGCTCGGGGCGGTGCGCGTAGTCGTCCTTGGTCCTGGTCATGTCGGGGATGACCATGCCCGGGTGCTTTCGCGCGATCCCCTCCAGGACCTCCTGCGCCAGCACCTCGTAGAAGGTGCGCCCGTCGTCGTCCCGCCCGTCGCCGTCCGTTCTCGCGTACCCGGTGACGGTGGCCCCGGTGAAGTCGGTGACGCGGCTCCCGCGCAGGTTGGGCGCCGAGGGCGCGGGCACGGTGGGCGTGGCCAGGGCCGGGGCGTTCGGGCCGGGCGCAGGGGACGCGGGGGCGGGGGTGCCCAGCAGCGGCGAGGTGCGCCGACCCGGTGCCCTGCTCTGCGTATCGAGCCGGCGGGCGTCCTCCACCGGCACGAGTTCGACGCTTTCGGCCGTGAACCGGCGGGGATCGCTCTCCCCCTCCACGTGGACGAACAGGTCGCGCTCGACCGCGTACACGACGTGCCCGTCGTTGCCGTCCGAGGACTGCGTCAGGGACCGCAGGTTCCCGCTGGTGCCCTGGGAGACGGCCTGGGAGGAGGTGCGGTTGTAGGTGTACTCGAACGTGGGCAGGTCGATCCGGATGGTGTGTCCCGACCCCAGCTCCACCAGGAAGCCGAAACCCGCGCCGACGGAGGCCGTGACGGTCCGGCCCTGGATCGTGCGCGAGGAGACCGCGTTGGAGACGGTGTCGTGCCGGGTGAACTCGCCGACGTGCGGTCCGTGCTTGCGCAGGTCCATCGAGTTCACCGAGGTCCACAGCTCCACCAGGCGCCGCGCCCCGCTCGGCGCGGTGACCGTCAGGTGCATGCGGTGGTGGCCCATGTGCGGGAGGTACTCCTGGAGGCTCTCCTCGGAGAACAGCTCCCGCATCCCCTCCCGGAACTCCTCTCGGGCCGCCTCGTCGGGGCCGAAGAACCGGATCACGCTTCCCCGGGCCCCGGCCGGCGGGGGAGGGTCGATGGCGTCCGCCAGCAGGGTGCCCAGGTCGACCGGCGTCCCCGGGGTCGGTGGCTCCCCGTCCCCCTCCCCGGGGGTGGGAGGGGTGCGGATCCCGCCGACGTGGACGGGCAGACCGCCGTGGGCGACCCGGTTCCGGCCGGACCCCTGGCCGTCGTTCCCGGCGGTGAACGTGATGGATTCGGGGGCGTCCTCGGGGGCGGTCCGGATCCCGCCGGGCAGCCCCATGACCCAGCCGTTCTCGACGTCGGCGCCGTGGGAGAACGCGCCCGCGCCGTACGGGGCCTGTACGTCGACGTCCACGGCCAGGTCGGCCGCGTACAGCTCCGGCTGCCCGGTGATGTCCATGGTCACGGTCGACTTGGCGTCGCTCGACCCGGCCTTGGCGGTGCCGCGCACCCCCGTGCCCCCGCGCAGGCCCAGGCTGAAGTTGAGCCCGACCTGGGGCGTGTTGGGCAGCAGCCCGACGCCGAGGTAGAACGGGTTGGCCACGAAGCGGGCCCCGACGGTCTTGGTGCCGCCGCGTATCCCCGATTCCTCGGAGGAGACGCCGTGGGCCCGGGCGTGGGTGTGCTCGATGATGTCCTCCGGCGCGGCGCCCCGCTCCGCGGTCTCCACGAGCCGGTACCGGTCGTCGGGAGCCGACAGCCGGACCCCGACCG
Organism: Nocardiopsis protaetiae; assembly: GCF_045446735.1. Lineage (NCBI taxonomy): Bacteria > Bacillati > Actinomycetota > Actinomycetes > Streptosporangiales > Nocardiopsidaceae > Nocardiopsis > Nocardiopsis protaetiae. The sequence goes on along the minus strand of NZ_JBJJBV010000300.1, from coordinate 1,589 downwards.
TCCAGTCGGCGCCGTCGTAGTGGACGGTGACCGGTGTCCCGTGGTCTCCGAAGAACGCCCCGGGGCCGCGGGCGGCGGCGATCTCCCGGAACCTCTCCTGCACCGCGTCCATGAGCCCCCGGCGGTAGGTCCGGGCGGCGTCCGGGTCCTCGGGGGTCTCGTCCCGTCCGGCCGTCCTCCGCAGGCGGACGGCGTCCGCGGCCTCCTCCAGTGTTCTGCCGACCACGGTGTCGACCTTGTCGGCGAAGAGGACGTGGGCGCCGGTCAGCGCTGTGTGGACCAGGTGGTTCAGCTTGTATTCGGGGCCGTTCCGGTCGGTGGTGAGGCTCCCTTGGTGGCGCGGCCGCGGATCCTCCGGGACGGTGTCCTCGGGCGGGGCCGGACGCAGGTCCGGAACGGTCTCCCGGGGGACCTCCAGTACGAGGCGGTCGTCGGTCTCGGGGCCGGACACCCGGGCGGGGACGCCCTCCGCTTTCGTGGACTGCGGGTTCTGGGGGGTGGCTTCGATGAGCGCGGGCATGACCTGTACGGGTCGGGGGTCGACGAGCAGGGCCGCCTGTAGGTCGGAGAGGTGCCGGTAGTGCTCCAGCGCCGCGGTGACGCGCTCGGCGGGCGTCCTGGCGCCGCCCGAGGTGGGGACCGGGTCCGCGCCGCGCCGGTGCAGGGCGTCGTTCGCCTCCTTGAGCTCCCCGAGCGTGGTGAGCATCTCCCGGTTGATGCGCTGTGCCAACTCCAGCCGGTTCGGCGCGGGCAGCGTCCGCGCCCGCGGTGCCTCGCCTGCGCTGCTCTCGCCGGAGGCGGTGGGGACGGTGGAGGTGGTGGCCAGGGCGGAGGTGAAGACCTCGTTGAGGCGCCCGTCGCCGCCGAGGACCGGCCGCGACACCTCTTCGTGGCGGGTGTTCCCCTCGGAACCCCCGGATACCGTGTCGACGGGGGACGCCGCCGCACCGTCGTCCGTGGCGCGCGGTATCTCGGAGCGCCCCTGCCCGGTGACCGGTGCCGCGCCGTCCCGGTTCCCACCGCCGGTGGTGGGCGACGGGGTGGCGGATGGAGGGGTGACCGGCGGCACGGGTGCGCCGGACGTGCGCTGTGGTGCGCCCGCGTTCATGCCCGCACCGCTGTCGGCGGGCCGTACCACGACGCCGGGGTTCTCACTCGGTTCGGAGGACGCCGTGGCCGTGGGCGGCGGGTACCGAACGCCGTCCGCGTCCGCATGGATGTCGCCGACGGTGGCGAGCGGTACGGGGGTGCTTCGGTCGAAATGCTCCTGCTCGGGGGTCGGTGCCGAGCCATCGCGACTGCCGTCACCGGTGCCCCGGGTGCCGTTGGCGCGTACGGGTTCGGGGGTCGGTGTGTTCGGCGTCCCGCCGGTGGTGCTCGACGGGGCGGTGACCGGCGGCACGGAGGCGGTGGGGGTGTTTTGGACGCTCGTGGGGTCGGTTTTGTGTTCGGGTGGTGGGGTCGAGTCGAGGCGGTCGCGGGTGGCGTTCAGTTCTGTGTCGAGGTCGGGTCGGCCGAGGTGGTCGATGCCGTTGATCATGGCGGAGGTGATGGTGTTGGACAGGACGCTCTCGACGGCGCCGGTGAAG
>NZ_JBJJBV010000030.1:0-42683 GCF_045446735.1 Nocardiopsis protaetiae | reverse complement strand
CGGGGCCCGGGGGCATGCGCCCCCGGGCCCCTTCGCTTCCCCGGCTTCGGGGAGGCCCTGTGGACAACGCCCCGAGCGTCGCCCCCGGCTTTTATCCTGGAGCCCTGACAGGACGTTCTTCGTGGGGGTGGAGTGTGACGGTCTTCGACGACCTGGTCGGTCAGCGGACCGCGGTGGGCCACCTGCGGCGGGCGGTGGCCGGTGCCGCCGACCTCGTCGCCGGGGGAGCGGGCGCGGGCATGACCCACGCCTGGCTGTTCACCGGCCCGCCCGGCTCGGGGCGATCGGAGGCCGCCCGCGCCTTCGCCGCCGCCCTCCAGTGCCGCGACGGCGGCTGCGGCCACTGCGACTCCTGCCACCAGGTCATGGCCGGGACCCACCCGGACCTGCTGTACGTGCGGCCCAGCGGGCTGAGCTTCGGCGTGGCCGCCACCCGCGAGCTGGTGCTGCGGGCCGGGTCCAAGCCCTCCGGCGGGCGGTTCCGGATCGTGCTGTTCGAGGACGCCGAACGCGCCACCGAGGCGGCCTCCAACGCCCTGCTCAAGGCGGTGGAGGAGCCCTCGCCGCGCACCGTGTGGCTGCTGTGCACGCCCACCCCCGACGACCTGCTCGTCACCATCCGCTCCCGGTGCCGCCTGGTCACCCTCACCACCCCCACCACCGACGAGATCGTCGGCGCGCTCACCCGCGCCGGCGACGTGGACGAGGGCACGGCCAGGGCCGCCGCCGTCGCCTCGGCCGGGCGGATGGACCGCGCCCGGCAGCTGGCCACCGACCCCGAGGCGCGCCGCCGCCGCGAGGAGGTGCTGTCCATCCCCGCCCGGCTCGACGGCATCGGCGCCTGCGTCACCTCCGCCGCCCGGCTCTACGAGATCGCCGAGGCCGAGTCCAAGGCGATCACCGGCGCCCTGGACGAGAAGGAGAAGGACGAGCTCAAGGTCGCCTTCGGCGAGGGCTCCACCGGCAAGGGCGTGGCCAAGGCCATGCGCGGCTCCGCGGGCGCAATGAAGGACCTGGAGGAGCGGCAGAAGCGCCGGGCCACCCGGATCAAGCGCGACTCCTACGACCGCGCCCTGCTGGACCTGGCCGCGTTCTACCGCGACGTGCTCACCCTCCAGCTCGGGGCGTCCGTCGAGCGGTCCACCGGGGAGCGCTCCGGCGACCTGGAGCGCATCGCCCGCTCCAGCACACCCGAGACCACCCTGCGGCGGCTGGACGCCATCATGGACTGCCGTGAGCGCATCGCCGCCAACGTGCACCCGCAGATCGCCATGGAGGCCATGACCTCCGCCCTCTTCATCGGCTGAGGGGCCTGGGCGGTGCCCCGCGCGCACCCCGATACGGTCGGTGTACGGCGCCACCCCGTCGCAACCGGATCGGTTGCGCGGCCGTCACAGGCATCACAGGCATGGGTGGAACCGATCGACGCGAAGGATGGGAACGGGTGGCGACGAGGCTGCGGGCCGCGGTGGCGGTGACGCTCACCGGAACGGTGCTCCTGGTGAACGGCTGTACGGCACAGGCACCGGACGAGGAGGGGCGGGAGCCGGCCGAATCGCTCGGGGCCCTGGGCGACTTCACCGACCAGGAACTCGACTGGGGCGCCTGCGACAGCGGGCCCTCCGACGCCGAGTGCGCCACCTACGAGGTGCCGCTGGACTACGACGAGCCCGAGGGCGACCGCATTGAGATCGCGGTCAAGCGCATGGCCGCCACCGGCGACGACGTCATCGGCTCCCTGCTGGTCAACCCCGGCGGCCCGGGCGGCTCCGGGTACGACTACGTCGACCACGCCTCCTACATCGTCAGCGAGCAGGTGCGCGATCGCTTCGACCTGATCGGCTTCGACCCCCGCGGGGTCGGCCGCAGCACCCCGATCACCTGCCTGTCCGCCGCCGAACTCGACGAGTTCATCGGCGGCGAGGCCGAGTCCGCCGACGGCGACGGCGACATGTCCGAGCTGACCGAGGCCGGGATCACCGACATGGAGGAGGGCAGCCGCGAGTTCGTGGAGGCCTGCCAGGTCAACGCCCCCGACCTCATGCTCAACGTCGGCACCGTCAACGTCGCCCGCGACATGGACGTGCTGCGCGCCCTGCTGGGCGACGAGAAGCTCACCTACCTGGGCGCCTCCTACGGCACCCACATCGGCGCCCACTACGCCGAGCAGTTCCCCGACCGGGTGCGCGCGCTGGTGCTCGACGGCGCCGTCGACCCCACCCTGGACCAGCTCGACCTGAGCGTCGCCCAGGCCACCGGGTTCGAGACCGCGCTGCGCGCCTTCGTCGAGGACTGCCTCACCCGCGCCGACTGCCCGCTGGGCGGCAGCGGCGACTCGGTCGAGGACGGCGTGGCCGCCCTCGACGAGTTCCTGGCCTCCACCGCCGGCGACCCGCTCACCAACTCCGTGGACGACCGGGAGATCAACCGGACCCGCACCGAGCTGGGCGTGCTCGCCGCCCTGTACTCCGAGTCCTGGTGGGACCGGGTCCGCGAGGGCCTCGACGACGCCATGAACGACCGCGACGGCACCGTGCTCCTCCAGCTGGGCGACGAGCTGTACAGCCGCGGCGACATCCAGGAGTACGAGAACTCCACGGCCGCCCTCATCGCGGTCAACTGCTCCGACTCGCCCAGCCCGCGCGGGGTCGAGGCCTACGTGGAGGCCGCCGAGGACGCGGGGGAGGAGTCCCCGATCTTCGGCCCGAGCCTGGCCTGGGGCGCGCTGCCCTGCGCGTTCTGGCCCGAGGAGGCCGTCTACGACGGCGGCCCGCTGGACGCCCCGGGCGCCCCGCCGATCATGGTGGTGGGCACCACCCGCGACTCCGCCACCCCCTACGCCTGGGCCGAGGCCCTGGCCGGGGCGCTGGAGTCCGGCTTCCTGGTCACCCGCGACGGCGACGGCCACACCGGCTACCGCATGGGCGACGTGTGCGTGGACCGCATGGTCGACGCCTACCTGATCGACCTGGAGGTCCCCCAGGACGGGATGGCCTGCGCCTGACCTCGGCGGAGTGCCGGGTCCGAAACCGTGTACCCGGCACTCCGCGAAGACGCTAAACTGGTGATCGCCTCGCCGCGTGAACCCGCGGCGTCGCGCCGCCTTAGCTCAGTCGGCAGAGCGATTCACTCGTAATGAATAGGTCGTCGGTTCGATTCCGACAGGCGGCTCAGCACGAAGGCCCGTCCGGTACCCGGACGGGCCTTCGCCGTTCTCCGGCCCCTGTTCCCCGGGCGCGCACGCCACCCGAGGTGGTCGAATGATGACCTTTCGTGTCCGGTGGCCGGGGGTGAACCGGGGTAGGGGCACCGCATGAGCCTGTTGTTCATGCTGGTGGCGCTGGTGGGGGCGGTGCTCGTGCTGGCGGGCGGCTCCTACGCCCTGCGCCGGGTCATCGCCGCGGTCGCCGCCCGGCTGGAGGCGGACGAGGCGCCGCCCGCCCCGGTGGGGCCGGGGCCGGCGGCACAGGTCGGCGGCTACGTGCCCGCCCCGCGCGTGCCCGGCGAGCTGCCGCCGCAGCTGCGGGCGCGGGTGGCCAACCTCGTGGCGCTGGGGCGCTCGGATGAGGCGGTCCGGCTGGTGCGCGACCGGCTGGACGGGGACGAGGACCAGGCCCGCGGGATCGTCGCGGCGCTGGGCGGCGACGGCGACGGCACCCCCGCGCTCGAACGCTGACTCACATCCGGTTGCGGCTGCGCAGCCCGCTCCACACCGCCGTGGCGACGAACAGGATCGCCGCGATGACGGTGAGCCAGAGCAGGCCCTTGATCACCACCCCCAGGATCGCCAGGAACAGCCACAGCGCGAGCAGGACGAGGATGAGGTAGATCATGTGCCCCCCTGAGATTCCGGTCTACCACCGGCCTACCCGGCCCGGGCGTACGGCACGCCCCGTGCCCGCTTGTGGCGGAGTGTGCGGAACGCGATTCCCGGGGTATGGGGGGTGCATGAGTCTGGAAGAGGCATCACGACAGCTGGAGGCGGCGATCCACGACGCGCGGGTCGCCTTCGACTGCATCCTCCTGGAGGAGCTGGACCGGGCCCACGTCAACGCCATCACCGCCCGGGCCGCGGTCGACGCGGCCGAGCAGGCCATCCGGGTGGAGCTGGAGAGAAAGAACGAGGAGGCCGGGCAGGAGAGAGAGGAGGAGGGGGAGGAGATCTCCTCGGACTGACACCGACTTTTTCGAACAGGATTTCGAACGAACGGGTATGCTCGGAGCATGCCCGATCAGTCGCTGAGTTCGGACTGGCCCGCGAGTGTGCACCCACCCGGGTCGGACTCCTTCGAGCGGACGGCCGCGGTGTGGCTGTTCGACCTCCTGCCCGCCGATTACCGGCTGCACGGGGTCCTGCGGCGGCACCCGGTCGCGCTCGCCCGCCTGGCGCGCCAGTACCTCGCCGCGGTCCTGGCCGCCGGTCGCGAGGGGTACCGCACCGCCCGGGTCGACCTGCGCGACCACTTACCGCCGCACGCGCTCGAACAGGTGATGCGCGCCTATCAGACGGAGGGGCGGCGCACCGCCGCCGTCCTGCGCTCCGTCGAGGCCGTCGACGCGGCCCTGCGCACCCGGCACGACGGCGAGGCGTTCGAGGAGGGGGCGTGAGACCCCCCTCAGGCGGTCACCCGGACCACCACGGCGGTCTCCTCGCCGGTGTTGACCAGGTGCTGGTGCCCGCCCAGGGAGCCGCCGACCACCCGGGCCCGGCCGGGGGCCAGCTCGGCCGCCGCGCGCATGCGCCCGTCGGAGCCGGAGGAGATCAGGTGCGCCTTCCCGCTCACCAGGAACAGCACCTCCATGTCGGCGGCCCGCGGGGACACCGGGCCGGACACGAAGCTGTTGGGCTCCAGCGCCACGGTGCTCACCCGCAGCCGCCCGGTGGCGTGGCGGCGGGCGGCGCGCGGGGCGGGCTGCCAGCGCCCCCGCCTGGTGGGCCACAGGGTGGGCCGGGCCAGGACCGCGGCGGCGCCGCGGGCGGCGGCGACCAGGCGCCCCACGGTGGGGAGCCGGCGCTCGGCGAGGTGGGCGTAACCGGACCGGCGGCCGGCGTCCGCCACGTCGCCGATGCCCTCCACCGACACCCCGTTCGACACGGTGCCGGCGGACGACACGGTGGTGTCGGGCACGGCGCTGTCGAGGGAGGCGCGGGCGGGCGGGGCGGTGCGTACGGAGAGAGCCTGCTGGGCCATTGCGGGAAGATCCTTCGCGTGCGCGCCGTCGACGGCGCGGATGTCGTCCGAGAGCCCCGTCGCACAGGGGACGGGGCGGGAGGTGCCGCACAGGGCACGGGTCACCGCGGTACAAACGCGGGAAGGGGCCGCCGGGATCGGCCGCGCGCGGGCGGACGGGCGGGCCGGGAGCCTACGGGGTCGGTACGCCCCGGAGAGGACTCAGCGACGACAACACGGACACGCCGCACAGGACGGGTGGCAGGGGGCCTGGAGGGCCCTGCGAGCCATGGCGTCGGTGCGGGTGCGCGGATACATGGTTGTAAGGAGACCAGCAAAGGGCGCGGGGAGTCAAGCGATCGTGGAGAATCGCGTGTGTCACCCCTCTCACTTCCCGGTGTTGCGGGAGGCGTCGCGTGGTGGTGACATGTGGAGCCCGAGTACGGCGTGAGAGCACCGCCGGAAAGGCGCAGTCCCCCGAACGCACTGACAGGAGTGGCCGTGTCGGCTCGCACGCCCGGAGGTGCCGGTTGAACCCCGACCCGGCCGGGCCGTGGGTGCGCCTGCTGGTCCGGGCGATCGTGGTGGTGGCGGCCGGGGTGATGGCACTGGGTTTCCTCGGCCCCGGCGCGGCGCTGCTGGTCTGTGTCCTGACCGTGCTGACGTTCGTCCTGCTCTGGCTGCGCGGCCGCCCACGGCGCCCCTGGCTTCCGGATCGTTGACGGAGAGGGTTCTCACACGCGTTTTTCGGCGAAGCGCCGGGCTGCGCGCGGTCGGCGGCGTAGATTCTCGTCCATGACGGACCGGGATCTCCTCCATGCCCTGCTTGCCCACGGCACGCCGTCGGCCGGGACCTACAAGAGGCTGCTCGACGCGTACGGGGAGGAGCTGTTCAGGCGCTGCATCCTGGCCCTGGGCGACCGCGACGCGGCGCACGTGGTGCTGCGCGACACGCTGATCGTCGCCTGCGCGCACATCGGGCGGCTCACCGATCCCGACCGGCTGGGGGAGTGGCTGCACGCCCTGGCGGAGGTGGAGTGCGTCCGCCGCCGCTCCTACGACCTGCGGCTCCCGGGGGAGCACAGCATGCCGGAGAACACCGGGCTGGTGCCGGTCCGCATCCTCAAGGGCATGGCCGCCCCCGAACTGGACGGTTACCGGGCGCACGTGGCCGCCCGCGCCGACCGGTTCGGCCACGACGGGTTCCCCCTGGGCCCGGGGGTTCCGCCGACCCCGCACGGCCCGGCGCTGGCCGGCTCGATCGGACTGGTCATGCTGGTGGTGCTGGTGGCGGCCGTCTGCGCGGGCTACCTGCTGACCCGCACCGCGGAGGCCGAGGGGCCCTGGAGCGGCTCGGTCAGCCTGCTGGGCCGCTAGACCCCCGAGAACTTCCCGAGAAAGAACCGAGGCCCGGCGGGATCCGCCGGGCCGTCGTCACGTCGAGACGCAGTACCGCTCGCCCCTACTTCTCCTTCTCCGCGGAGATGTGGGAGGAGTCGCCGTGCACACCCGCCTCCTCGGCGCGCTTGACCGAGGCGATGATCTCCTGCTCGGCCTCGTGGCGGCCGACCCAGCTGGCGCCCTCGACGGACTTGCCGGGCTCCAGGTCCTTGTAGACCGTGAAGAAGTGCTCGATCTCCAGGCGCTCGAACTCGTTCACGTGGTGAATGTCACGCAGGTGCTCCATGCGCGGGTCCGTGGCCGGAACGCACAGCAGCTTGTCGTCGCCGCCCGCCTCGTCGCGCATCCGGAACATGCCGATGGCGCGGGCGCGGATCAGGCACCCCGGGAAGGTCGGGGCCTTGAGCAGGACGAGGGCGTCCAGCGGGTCGCCGTCCTCACCGAGCGTCCCGTCGACGAAACCGTAGTCGGCGGGGTAGGTGGTGGAGGTGAACAGCATGCGGTCGAGACGGATGCGACCGGTCTCGTGGTCCACCTCGTACTTGTTGCGCTCCCCCTTGGGGATCTCGATCGTAACGTCGAATTCCATGCTGATCTCGGCTCCCATTGCGACTAATGTCGCCGTATAACAACAACGTCAGGCCGCGACACCTCAGGAAGGGCGGGTGCCCCGGGTGCGACGGGTACGAAGTGAGGCCTTCCTCACACTGGCCCTGCTCAACATTTTCGTGCTGATCGCCGGGTTCGCTGCCCTCGATGTGATCGAGGCCCGACCACTCCCCGCGGTGCCCCACCCGGTCGTGAACGCCGAAGGTGCGGCCGCGGCGGAACCCGCGTCCTCGTCCCCGGCGGACCCGGATCGGATCGCGGACGTCATCGATGATCCCATGGCGGAGTCGGGGCTCGCGGAGGGCCTCTCCGCTTTCGTCGTGGACGGCGCCACCGGCGAGCCGCTCTACGAGCGCAGTCCGGACACCCCGGCGGTCCCGGCGTCGACCACCAAGATCGCCACGGCCATCACGGTCCTGGACGCGGTGGGACCCGACCACGTGCTGACCACCACGGTCCACTTCGACTCCGAGCGGGGGATGGTGGTGCTGCGCGGCGCGGGTGACGCCACCCTGACCACGACCGCCGATTCCGCAGCTTACCCGCAGGTGGCCACCCTGGAGGAGCTCGCCGAACGCACCGCGGCGGCACTGGCCGGGCAGGGTGTGGACACGGTCTCGGTGGCCTACGACGACTCGCTGTTCACCGGTCCGGACACCGGCCCCTCCTGGAAGCCCGGCTACATCACGGAGGGCAGCACCGCCTCCGTCCACGCCCTGATGCACGACAGCGGCCGTATCTCCCGGGACACGCACACCCGGGTCCCGGACCCGCCCCGGGCGACGGCCGAGGCGTTCGCCGAGCAGCTGAGGGCGGCGGGGCTCACCGTCGAGGGCGGGGAGCCGAGCGAGGCCCCGGCACAGGGCGAGCCGATCGCCTCGGTCGACTCCGCGCCGATGACGGCCCTGGTCGAGCACATGATGCTGGCCAGCGACAACAACATGGCCGAGGCGCTGGCCCGGATCGCCGCACTGGAGGCCGGCGGCGAGGCGTCCTTCGCGGGCGGGGCCGCGGCCACCCACCGTGTCATGGAGTCCTACGGCATCACCGGGGTCGACCTGGCCGACAACAGCGGGCTGAGCCCGGAGAACCGGATCACCCCGCGCGCCCTGGTGGAGATGCTCAAGGTGGCCTCCGAAAACCCCGAGCTCAACGCGGCGATCACCGGCCTGCCCACGTCCAACTCCACCGGCACCCTGAACAACCGCTACACGGAGGGCACGCTGGTCCACGACGTGGCCGGGCTGATCCGCGGCAAGACCGGGACGCTGAACGACGTGAGCGCGCTCGCCGGGACCGTCCACGACCAGGAGGGCAACATGTTCCTGTTCGCCTTCGTGGCCAACAGCCCGGGCGTCCAGGGCTTCCAGCTCGACCCCCTGGCGGCGGCCCTGGCCCGCTGCGGCTGCTCCTGAACCCAGGCCCCCGCGCCCCCGATCGCCCCCGCTCCCGGTGAGTACAGGGCGCTCGGGGGCGCCGCTTTTCGGTCCGCCTCCGGGTGAACCCGGGGCTTACCCCGAATTGGGACCCCGATCCCCGTGCCGGAAGTCTCTGCGTGGGTAGGCTGCGAGTGTGACTGTGATCGACTGGGACGTAGCCGTCAACACCGGTGTCCGCCTCGTCCGACCGGGCCCGCAGGTGGACCTCGCCGACGCGCGACAGGCCGTCGCGCAGTTGCGCGAGCTCTCCACCGTGGCCGCCGGACACGTGCGCGACTTCACCGGTATGAACCCCTTGGAGCCCACCGGGCCCGCGGTGATCGTCGACCGGCCGGGATGGATCCGCGCCAACGTCGACGGTTTCCGGACCGTCATCGAACCCGTACTCGAACAGATGGGCGCCGAACGCCTCGGCAACGGCGGCACCGCCGCCGCCCTCACCTCCGCCGTCGGCTCCCGGATCACCGGGGTGCAGCTCGGCGCGGTGCTCGCCTACCTGGCCGGGAAGGTCCTCGGCCAGTACGAGCTCTTCCTGCCGCCGGACCCCGACGGCACCCTGCCCACCGGGCGGCTGACCCTGGTCGCCCCCAACATCGTCAACACCGAGCGCGAGCTCGACGTCGACCCGCACGACTTCCGCCTGTGGGTGTGCCTGCACGAGGAGACCCACCGCATGCAGTTCACGGCCACGCCGTGGCTGCGCGGATACGTCCAGGAGCTGATGCGCGAGCTGCTGCTGTCCACGGAGATGGACGCGGGCGACCTCATCACCCGGCTGCGCGCCGCGGGCGAGGCCGTGGCGGACGCCGTGCGCGGCGGCGAGGGCAACCTCCTCACCGCCATCCAGACGCCCGAGCAGAACGAGATCATGGACCGGGTCACCGCCGTGATGAGCCTGGCCGAGGGCCACGGCGACTACGTCATGGACGCGGTCGGCCCTGGTGTCGTGCCGTCGGTGGAGCGCATCCGCGCCCGCTTCCAGAAGCGGCGGGAGGCGGCCAACCCGCTGGACCGGCTGCTGCGCCAGCTGCTCGGCATGGACATGAAGATGCGCCAGTACGAGGAGGGCGCCGCGTTCGTCCGCGCGGCGGTGGCCCAGGTCGGCATGGCCGAGTTCAACAAGGTGTGGACCTCGCCCGAGACCCTGCCCACCATCGCGGAGATCCGCAACCCCTCCGCCTGGGTCAACCGGGTGGTGCGCCCGGCCGCCATCACCGAATGAGCGGTCCACCCCCCGCCGTGGCCGCCGTCCGATCGGCGGTCCGGCGGGCCCTGGCGCCGCTGCCCTCCGACACCGCGGTGCTGGTGGCGTGCAGCGGCGGGGCCGACTCCCTGGCGCTGGCCGGGGCGACGGCCTTCGAGGCGCCCAGGCTGGGGCTGCGGGCGGGGGCGGTCACCGTCGACCACGGGCTCCAGGAGGGCTCGGCCGAGCGCGCGGAGAAGGTCGCCGCGGTGCTGGCCGGGCTCGGCCTGGACCCGGTGTCGGCCCGCGCGGTCGAGGTGACCGGGCCGGGCGGGCCCGAGGGCGCCGCCCGCACCGCCCGCCACGCCGCGCTGGCCGCGGCCGCCGCCGAACAGGCGCCCGCGGTGGTGCTGCTCGGCCACACCCTCGACGACCAGGCCGAGACGGTGCTGCTGGGCCTGGCCCGCGGGTCGGGCGCCCGCTCCCTGGCCGGGATGGCCCCGCGCGTCGGTAGTCTGCTGCGCCCCCTGCTGGACCTGGACCGCGCCACCGTGCGCGCGGCCTGCGCCGCCATGGGGCTGACCCCCTGGGAGGACCCGCACAACGCCGACGCCCGGTTCAGCCGCTCCCGGGTGCGCCACGAGGCCCTGCCCGCGCTGGAGAAGAACCTGGGCCCGGGCATCGCCGCGGCGCTGGCCCGCACCGCCTCCCTGCTGCGCGCCGACGCCGACGCCCTGGACGCGCTGGCCGCGGACCTGGGGGCCCGGGCGCGGGCCGGAGAGGGCCCGGAGGCGGGCCTGTCCGCGGCCGTCCTGGCCGACGCCCCCGAGGCGCTGCGGACCCGGGTCCTGCGCGGGGCCGCGCTCGACGCGGGCTGCCCGGCGGGCGCCCTCACCGCCCGGCACGTGCGGGAGGTCGAGCGGCTGGTCACCGCCTGGCGCGGCCAGTCCCACCTGGACCTGCCCGGCGGGGTGAGGGCCCGGCGTGTCGCCGGTCACGTCCGGTTCGAGCGCTGACGGAACGGAACCCGCCAACAGTCCGGCGTGTCACCCGATATCGGACATCGTCCCGACCGGGCCGGGGTCCGGGGCCACCGGTCGGCGCCCCCGGGACGTTCGGCACGTTTATCCTGGTTGCCGCAAACGGGGAACCCAGCAGCGAGGACAGTGAGCGTGGACGCTAAGGACATGGGCCGGGACCTGGAGAAGGTCCTGGTCACCGAGGAAGAGATCAAGGCGCGCCTGGTCGAGCTGGGAGAACGCATCGACGCCGACTACGCGGGCAGGGACCTGCTGATCGTCGGTGTCCTCAAGGGCGCCGTCATGGTGATGGCCGACCTGGCCCGGGTGCTGCACACGCCCGTCTCCATGGACTGGATGGCGGTGTCCTCCTACGGGGCCGGTACGACCTCCTCCGGCGTGGTCCGCATCCTCAAGGACCTGGAGACCGACATCAAGGACCGCGACGTCCTCATCGTCGAGGACGTCATCGACTCCGGCCTGACCCTGTCCTGGCTGGTCGGCAACCTCAAGTCGCGCGGGCCCCGCTCGGTCGAGGTCTGCACCATGGTCCGCAAGCCGCTGGCCTTCGAGGTCGACCTCGACGTCAAGTACATCGGCTTCGACCTGCCCAACGAGTTCATCATCGGCTACGGGCTGGACTACGCCGAGAAGTACCGCAACCTGCCGTTCATCGGCACCCTCGCCCCGCACGTCTACGAGGGGTAGACCACAGGGGGGAACAAGCGGCGGGGGCGCGATCGTTGCTCTCATGACGGGCCCCCGCCCGGCGCATCCGCAAGAGGTGCGCCCATCGACGGGGTGTACCGTCGATTCGATCCCGGCGTACTCGCGGGGAACGCACGTGTCCGATAAGAGGTCCTGCCTCGGAAAGTCCTCCGGTGCGGGCGGCCTGGTCAGGAGGGACGGACCCGACGGGGTTCCGCTCACATGAATCTGAAGCGCTTTTTCCGCGGCCCGTGGATATGGATACTGGCCGTTCTCGCCATGCTCCTCCTCGTCTTCAACGTCTTCGACCTGGGCGGGGAACCACAGCCCGAAGAGACGGACATCTCGGCCGTCTACCAGCTCATCGAGCGCAACGAGGTGGACAACGCCGAGATCATCGACCGTGACCAGCGCATCGTGCTGACCACCACGGACGACGAGATCTTCGAGGCGTACTGGGTGGCCGGCCAGGGCCTGCAGCTCGCCGACATGCTCCGGGACTCCCTGGAGGAGGAGGGCACCAACCTCAAGGGCTACGAGGTCTCGGTCGCCACGACCCCGCTGTGGACCACGGCGCTCTTCAGCTTCCTGCCGATCCTGCTGATCATCGCCATCTTCTGGTTCGTCTTCAGCCAGATGCAGGGCGGCGGCTCCCGCGTGATGAACTTCGGCAAGTCCAAGGCCAAGCTCATCACCAAGGACACCCCCAAGAACACCTTCTCCGACGTCGCCGGCGCGGACGAGGCCATCGAGGAGCTCCAGGAGATCAAGGAGTTCCTCCAGAACCCGGCCAAGTTCCAGGCGATGGGCGCCAAGATCCCCAAGGGCGTGCTGCTGTTCGGCCCGCCCGGCACCGGCAAGACCCTGCTGGCCCGCGCGGTCGCGGGCGAGGCCGGGGTGCCGTTCTACTCCATCTCCGGTTCGGACTTCGTCGAGATGTTCGTCGGTGTGGGCGCCTCGCGTGTGCGCGACCTGTTCGAGCAGGCCAAGGCCAACGCCCCCGCGATCATCTTCATCGACGAGATCGACGCCGTCGGCCGCCACCGCGGCGCCGGCATGGGCGGCGGCCACGACGAGCGCGAGCAGACCCTCAACCAGATGCTGGTCGAGATGGACGGCTTCGACGTCAAGGGCGGGGTCATCCTCATCGCGGCCACCAACCGGCCCGACATCCTCGACCCGGCGCTGCTGCGCCCGGGCCGCTTCGACCGGCAGATCGTCGTGGACCGCCCCGACATGGACGGCCGCCGCGACATCCTCAAGGTCCACGCCAAGGGCAAGCCGATGGCCGAGGACGTCGACTTCGACGTCATCGCCCGCCAGACCGCCGGGATGACCGGCGCCGACCTGGCCAACGTCATCAACGAGGGCGCCCTGCTGTCGGCGCGCGCGGGCCGGGACACCATCACCCACGCGGTGCTGGAGGAGGCCATCGAACGCGTCATGGCCGGACCCGAGCGCAAGAGCCGGGTCATGTCCGAGCACGAGAAGAAGATCATCGCCTACCACGAGGGCGGCCACGCCCTGGTGGGCCACGCGCAGGCCAACGCCGACCCGGTGCACAAGATCACGATCCTGCCCCGCGGCCGCGCCCTGGGCTACACCATGTCGGTGCCGACCGAGGACAAGTTCCTCACCTCGCGCTCGCAGATGATGGACCGGCTCGCCATGATGCTGGGCGGCCGCGCCGCCGAGGAGCTGGTGTTCCACGAGCCCACCACCGGCGCCAGCGACGACATCGCCAAGGCCACCAGCCTGGCCCGCAACATGGTCACCGAGTACGGCATGAGCGAGCGCCTGGGCGCCCGCAAGTTCGGTTCGTCGAGCAACGAACCGTTCCTGGGCCGGGAGATGTCGCACGCGCGCGAGTACTCCGAGGAGATCGCCTCCATCATCGACGAGGAGGTGCGCCGCCTCATCGAGTCCGCGCACGACGAGGCCTACGAGGTCCTGGTCGAGTACCGCGACGTCCTCGACGACCTGGTCGTGGCCCTGCTGGAGAAGGAGACGCTCTCCCGCGAGCAGGTGCTGGAGATCTTCGCGCCGGTGGACAAGCGCCCGGTCCGCGGCTCCTACACCGGCTACGGCAAGCGCCAGCCCTCCGAGCGGCCTCCGGTGCGCTCCAAGAAGGAGCTGACCATGCTCAACGGGGCCGAGGCCAACGGGTCCGAGCCGGGCACCGCCCTGCACGAGGTCTCCGGCCACGGCGCCGGCAACGGGGCGTCCGGCCCCATCGAAGGGGACGACGCGTGACCGAGCAGGTAGGACCCAGACCCGTGGACCGGGAGCGCATCGAGCGCGCCGTCCGCGAGATCCTCATCGCCATCGGCGAGGACCCCGACCGCGACGGCCTGCTCAAGACGCCCGAGCGGGTCGCCCGGGCCTACGAGGAGCAGTTCGCCGGGCTGGGGCAGAAGCCCGGGGACGTGCTCACCACCGTGTTCGAGGCCGGGCACGAGGAGATGGTCCTGGTCAAGGACATCGAGCTCTACTCCACCTGCGAGCACCACCTGGTGCCGTTCTACGGGGTGGCGCACGTCGGGTACATCCCCGGCTCCGACGGCCGCATCACCGGCCTGAGCAAGCTCGCCCGCCTGGTCGACGTGTTCGCGCGCCGCCCCCAGGTGCAGGAGCGGCTCACCGGGCAGGTGGCCGACGCCATCATGGAGCACCTCAACCCGCGCGGCGTCATCGTCGTCGTGGAGGCCGAGCACCTGTGCATGACGATGCGCGGGGTGCGCAAGCCCGGGGCCCAGACCGTCACCTCGGCGGTGCGCGGGATCTTCCGCGGCAGTGACCGCACCCGCGCGGAGGCGATGAGCCTCATCCTGGACCGCCGCTGACCGGACACGCGCGGGCCGCCGACCGGACACGCGTGACGTAGGGAACAACAGGGGAGGGGCCGGATGCGTACGCACCCGGCCCCTCCCCTTACGAATAGGCTGACCCCCATGGGGCCGAAATACACACTTCCGGGCCTGCCCGATCGCGGGCGGTGCCTGGTCATGGGGGTCGTGAACGTCACCCCCGATTCCTTCTCCGACGGCGGAGCCTGGTTCGACCCCGAGAGGGCGGTCGAGCACGGCCTGCGGCTGGTCGAGGAGGGCGCCGACATCGTCGACGTCGGCGGCGAGTCGACCCGTCCGGGCGCCCAGCGCGTTCCGGCCGAGGAGGAGCTGCGCCGGGTCGAACCGGTGGTCAGGGCCCTCGCCGCGCGCGGAGTGGCCGTCAGCGTGGACACCATGCGGGCCGAGGTCGCCGAGCGGGCCGTGGAGGCCGGCGCCGTCCTGGTCAACGACGTCAGCGGCGGGCTGGCCGACCCGGCCATGGCGCGGCTCGTGGCCGCTTCCGGTGTCTCCTATGTGTTGATGCACTGGCGCGGGCATAGTCATGACATGCAGACCCGTGCCGTGTACACGGATGTCGTCCAGGAGGTCATCGATGAGCTCCGCGACCGTATGGAGGCCATGATCAGTGCAGGCGTCGACCCGGGGCAGCTCGTCCTCGACCCGGGACTCGGATTCTCCAAACGACCCGAGCAGTCCCACAACTGGGCGCTCCTGAGGCATCTCGACCGGTTCCAGGAGCTGGGCCGCCCCGTCCTGGTGGCGGGGTCGCGCAAGCGCTTCCTGAGCCGGCTGCTGAGCGAGCCCAAGGGGGAGGACCGCCCCTTCCTCGAATGCGACGCCGCCACCGCCGCCCTGACCACCCTGTCGGCCGACCGGGGCGCCTGGGCGGTGCGGGTGCACGACGTGCGCGCCAGCGCCGACGCGGTCCGGGTGGCCGCCGCCTGGTCCGACGGCGGGGAGTCCCTCGACGAGGGGCGCTTCGACGACACCGACGGCACGGGTCGGGGTCGCCGGTGAGGTCCCGCCAGGAGGTCATGGAGCGCGTGGCCGAGGCCAACGCGCAGTTCTACAGCGCCATCGAGAACGGCGACATCGACCTGATGCGCAGCGTGTGGGCGGAGGAACACGAGGCCCCCGACCTGGTCTGCGTCAACCCCGGGTGGCCGCTGCTGCGCGGCCGCACCGAGATCATGCGCGCCTGGTCCCTGATCATGGCCAACGTCACCTACATCCAGTACGTCCTCACCGAGACCCACATCGGGGTGGGCGGCGACATCGCCATGGTGACGTGCGAGGAGAACGTGCTCACCGCCGAGGACGGCAACCCCGGGTTCATCGCCGGGGGCCAGGTCGTCACGACCAACCTGTTCGTCGACACCGCCCAGGGGTGGCGGCTGTGGTCCCACCACGCCTCGCCGGTGCTCATGGGCGAGGACGACGAGGACGAGGGCGGGGAGGAATGACCGACCGCATCGCCCTGCGCGGCCTGCGGGCCCGCGGGTACCACGGCGTGTACGACTTCGAGCGCCGCGAGGGGCAGGACTTCGTGGTGGACGCCGTCCTGCACCTGGACCTGGCGCCCGCCGCGGCCTCCGACGACGTGGCCGACACCGTCCACTACGGGATGCTCGCCGACCGGCTGGTCGCGATCGTCACCGGCGACCCGGTGGACCTGATCGAGACGCTCGCCGACCGGCTGGCCTCCGAATGCCTGGCCGACCTGCGGGTGCGGGGGGTCGAGCTGACCGTGCACAAGCCGTCGGCGCCGATCGAGCACGAGTTCGCGGACGTGTCCGTGACCGTGGTGCGCGGCACCGTGGGCCCCCGGGGAGGTGCGGTGCTGTGACGCGCGCCGTCCTGGCCCTGGGGTCCAACCTCGGTGACCGGTGGGCGACCCTGCGCGGCGGGGTGGAGCACGTGCTCGGGGCGGGCGCGCCCGCCCCGGCGGCGCCCCCGTCCTCGGCACCCTTGTCCCCGGTGGCCCCGTCCCTGGTGGCACTGTCGCCGGTGTACGAGACCGCCCCGGTGGGCGGCCCCGAGCAGGGCGCCTACCTCAACGCGGTGGTGGTCGTCGACACCGACGGCACGCCCGAAGAGCTGCTGGAGCGCGCGCAGGCCGCCGAGCGCGCGTTCGACCGGGTGCGCGAGGTCCGCTGGGGCCCGCGCACCCTGGACGTGGACGTCATCGTGTTCGGCGACGTGCGCTCCGACGACCCCGTCCTCACCCTGCCGCACCCGCGCGCCCACCTGCGGGCGTTCGTGCTGCGCCCGTGGCTGGACGCCGACCCCGGTGCCGAGCTGCCCGGGCACGGGCCGGTCGCCGACCTGCTGGCGGCGGTGGAGGCCGCGGACACCGCGGGCGACCAGAGGCTGAACCGGCGCGACGACCTGCGGCTGCTCCCGCCCGGGGGGAGCCGATGACCGACGAGGAGGACGAGCGGCGGATGCACCCCACCGGGTGGCGCACACCGGTGCTGCTCGGGGCCGTCGGCGTGCTGCTGGGGGCGCTGTTCGGGACGGCGCTGCCCGGGCTGCCGCCGATGCCGTGGACGGCGATCCCCACGCTGCTGCTCCTGGCCTTCGCCGAGGCGTTCACCGCCGGGCGGACGCGGCGCCGCATCCGCCGGGCGCCCGGCACCGAGCCCATCCCGCCGCTCAGCGCCGCCCGCCTGGTCGCCCTGGCCAAGGCCAGCGTGCTGGCCGCCGCGCTGTTCGGCGGCTTCTGCGCCGGGGTGGCGCTGACGGTCGTGGACAACCTGGAGCTGCCGGTGCACCGGGAGGTGTTCTTCACCGCCCTGGGCACGTCGCTGGCCGCGGTCGTGCTGGCCGCCGCCGCCCTGTACCTGGAGTACGCCTGCCGGGTGCCCGAGGACGAGGACCGCGACGAGGATCCCCCCGGGGCGGCCTGACCGATCCCGGACCGCCTCCGGACGGGGAGCGGCGGCGGATGGTTGACTGTGCCCGTGGACACCAGCGAACCGACACCGACCGACCCGCCGCCCCCCGAGCCGGAGCGGCCGCTCGACGCGGCCTTCGCCGCGCCCGCGGGCACCGAGTGGATCCGGGTGTCCCCGGCCCTGGCCTGGTATCGCAGGCTGGTGGTGGGGGCCCTGTGCCTGGGCTCGGGTCTGGGCGGGGTGCTGCTCCTGTTCCTGTGGGCGGACCGGGTCTGGGCCGGGGTCTGGGCGGTGGCGGCCCTGGCCGTGTTCGCCGCGGGCTGGGTCCTGGCCGGCCGGTTCCAGCGCTCCTGGGGGTACGTGGAGGGGGAGACGGAGCTGTACCTGACGTACGGGGTGTTCGTCCGCCAGCTGGTGGTCGTGCCCTACGGGCGCATGCAGGTGGTGGACACCACCGCCGACCTGCTCGAACAGGCACTGGGCATCGCCACGGTGCGGGTGCGCACCGCCGCCAGCACCGCAGACACGCGCGTGGTCGGCCTGCCGCTGGCGGACGCGGTGGACCTGCGCGACCGACTGGCCTCCCGCAGCGAGGCCTTCTCCACGGGGTTGTAGATGCACGACCGTCCGGACTCTCCCCGCCCGCAGGGCCCGCCGCCCCAGGCACCTCCGCCGCCCCCGGCGCCGCACGGTCCGCAGGGGCCCGCCCCGCGGCCGCCGGTACCACAGCAGCCGGTGCCGCCGCGGCCGCAGGCCCCGCCGCCGCACCCCGGGTACCCGCCCGCGCCGTCCGGACCCCGGGGGTACGGACCCCACGGGTACGGGCCGCCGGTGATGCTGCCGCCGACGGTGTGGCAGCGCCAGCCCCCGGTCCCGCCCCGGCGCCCGGAGGCGGACGTCACCACCGGCGTGTACCGCGCGCACTGGTCGATGGTGCCGCTCCGGGTCCTGGGTGTGACCCTGGCCTTCGTGGCGCTGGCCGGACCCATCCTCACGATCTTCGGAGACGCGTGGGTGGTGATGCTGACCGTCGCGGTCCTGTTCGGAGCGCTCGCCTACACGCTGCCCGCCTGGTGGTACGCCAGCTTCGGGCTGCGCGAGGACCACCTGGTGGTGCACAGCGGGCTGGTGATGCGCGGCTCCCGGGAGATCCCGCTGAGCAGGCTCCAGGCCGTCGACGTGGTCCGGCCGCTGATGGGCCAGGTGTTCGGCCTGGCCGAACTGCGCATCGAGCTGGCCGGCGGCGACAACAGCGCGGTCCGCCTGCGGTACCTGCGCCACGAGGTCGCCGAGAAGATGCGGGTCGCGGTCCTGGCGCACGCCGCCGGGCTGTCGGGCCGCTCCCCGGAGGCGCCCGAGTGGCCCTTCTACCGGCTGCCGTTCCTGCTCCTGCTGGGCGCGCTCACCTTCCGCATCCCCGTGCTGCTGGCCTCCCTGGGCCTGGCCGCGATGGTCGTCGCCGGGGTGATGTTCCTCGAACCCGGGGTGCTGGGCGCGCTGGTGCCGCTCGCGCTGGGGCTCATCCGGTCGTTCTGGAGCCCGCTGGCCCGCTACACCGACTACTACGCCTCGGTCTCCTCCGACGGGCTGCGGCTGCGCTACGGGATGTTCCAGCGGCGCATGCAGACGGTCCCGCCGGGCCGGGTACAGGCGGTGCGGGTGGTGGAGCCGCTGCTGTGGCGGGCGCTGGGCGTGGCCCGCGTGGAGGCGACGGTGGCCGGCTACGCCGGGGCCCGCCAGGCCGACTCGGCGACGCTGCTGCCGGTGGCGCCCCGGCGCCGGGCCTACGCGCTGGTCAACGAGCTGTTCCCGGAGAGCGAGGTGGCGTACGTGCCGCTGGTCCCGGGCCGGGAGGGCTCGCGGTCGCTGGTGGGTGTGGACGAGCACCTGTTCGTGACCGTCTCGGGGCTGTTCTGCCGGGTGACGGAGGTCGTCCCGATGGAGCGGGTGCAGACCCTGCGGCTGACCGCCGGCCCGCTGGCGCGGTTCACCGGCCGGGTGGCGGTCGGCGTGGGCGTCCCGCCGGGGCCGGTCCGGGCGCGGGCCCAGGGCCGGGAGGCGGCCGAGGGGCGCCGCCTGCTGGACGAGATGGTCGACCTGGGACGACGGGCGCGGGTCCCGGCCGTCGGGCCCGAGCGGTGGGCGACGCGGGCGACGATGACACGCGCGGAGGGCCCCGGGGAAGCCTGATGTGACGTGCGCCACAACAGGGGCGCAAATTGCTGCCTCTAATGGCTCTCATGTCCGACATGAGACATCACTTTGGGTGATACTTCCAGGTCAAGGCCACGAAAAGCTCGCGTGTTCTGGCCTGTGGCGGCCGCCGAGTATGGCTAAATGGTGACCGAACACGTTGAGTGTTCTTGGTTGTACACATGGTCAACGTTATCGACCGATCGGCGCCCCCGCCGTTCGGTCCGACGGGAGAAAACACATGCTGAAGAAGGCTTTCGCCGCCAGTGCCATCGTTGCCGCCGCCGCGGGCGTTCTGTTCACGGGCGCTCCGGCCATGGCCAACAGCAACGTCTTCACCTCCGGCAACGGGAGCATCCTCGGCGGTAACCAGCTGGTGGCCGACCTGGACATCCCGATCAACGTCTGCGGCAACGCGATCGCGATCCTGGGCGTGGCCGGCGCCAACTGCGTGGACTCCGGCGCCACCGTCAAGAACTGGTAGCGACTGCGCACCGGCCCTGACGGGCGGGGGAGTTCCGGCCGGAAGACGTCCCGGCCGAGCCGCCCCGCCCGATCCGGGGGCCGAGTGGACCCGGGCGCCGCTCCGTGACGACGGAGCGGCGCTCTTTCGTGTGTTCGGAAGCAGGTGCGTGTCCGGGACCCCGCGTGTCCGGCACCCCACACCCTTGACCAGGGGCGGCGCGCGGGAGGGGGTGGCGGGGAGGACTATCGTGTGCTCAGGCGTCACGGCCGGGGAGGGCCGGACGCACTCGCGACGAGGGGGCACAGGCATGGAGACCACGCAGGGGCGTCCGGCCCGGCTGCGGATCGGCGTCATCGGTCCCGGCCGCGTCGGCTCGGTCCTGGGCCGGGCGCTGGGCCTGGCCGGGCACAAGGTCGTCGCCGCCGCGGCCGTCTCCGAGGCCTCCAAGGCGCGCGTCGCCGACCGCCTGCCCACCGCGCGCCTGATGGAGCCCGCGCGCGTGGTCGAGGCCGCCGACCTCGTCCTGCTCACGGTCCCCGACGACGCCCTGGCCGAACTCGCCGAGGGGCTGACCACCACCGGCGTCGACCTGCGCGGCAAACTCCTAGTCCACGCCAGCGGCGCCCACGGGTACGGGGTGCTGTCCCCCGCCACCGCCGCCGGAGCCCTGCCGCTGGCCCTGCACCCGGCGATGACCTTCACCGGCCGCGACGAGGACATCGAACGGCTGGCCAACTGCGCGTTCGGGGTCACCGCCCCCGACCCGCTGCGCCCCATCGCCGAGGCCCTGGTGGTCGAGATGGGCGCCGAACCCGTGTGGATCGCCGAGGACAAGCGCACCCTCTACCACGCGGCCCTGGCCGGGGGCGCCAACCACCTGGTCACCCTGGTCGCCGACAGCGCCTCGCTGCTGTCCGCCGCCGGGGTCCCCGAACCCGGCCGGATGCTCGCCCCCCTGCTCAGCGCATCCCTCGACAACGCCCTGCGGCTGGGCATCCACGGCCTGAGCGGCCCGGTCCTGCGCGGCGACGCCGGGACCGTCGCCGGGCACATCGACCAGCTGCGCGCCCACGCGCCCGAGAGCGTCGCCGCCTACATCGAGCTGGCCCGGCTCACCGCCGACCTGGCCATCAACGCCGGGATGCTCAAGCCCGAGGTCGCCGAACCGCTCCTCGACGTGCTGCGCCGCTGACCGTCCGGCCCGCCGCCGCGGCACCCGGACCACCACCGACACGTCACGGACACCCCAGGGGAACCCGCATGACCGCACCCACCGACCGCTCCGCCCCGCTCGTCGTGCGCACGCCCGACGAGCTGCGCCGCGCCCTGGCCGGCGCCGGGCGCACCGCCCTCGTGCCCACCATGGGCGCCCTGCACGGCGGGCACCGGAGCCTCATGCGGATCGCCCGCGAACGGGCCGACACCGTGGTCGTCAGCGTCTTCGTCAACCCCCTCCAGTTCGGCCCGAACGAGGACTTCGACCGCTACCCCCGCGACCTGGAGGGCGACACCGCCACGTGCGCGCGGGAGGGCGTGGACGTGGTCTTCGCGCCGGAGACCGAGACCATGTACCCGGCCGGGCGCCCCGCCGTCACCATCGAGGCGGGGGCGATGGGCGACCGCCTGGAGGGCGCCTCCCGGCCCGGCCACTTCACCGGTGTCCTCACCGTGGTCGGCAAGCTCTTCCACCTGGTCCGGCCCGACCTGGCGGTGTTCGGCGAGAAGGACGCCCAGCAGATCGCGCTGATCCGCCGCATGGTCGCCGACCTCGACTTCCCGGTGGAGATCGTGGGCGCGCCCATCCTGCGCGACCCCGACGGCCTGGCCTCCTCCAGCCGCAACGTCTACCTCTCCGCCGCCGAGCGCACCGCCGCCCTGGCGCTGTCCCGCTCCCTGGAGGCGGCCCGGGGGGCCGCGGACAGGGGGGCCGCCGCCGCCCGCGCCGCCGCCACCGCCGTGCTGGAGGAGGCGGCCGAGGGCGAGCCGCCGGTCGAGCTCGACTACCTGGCCCTCGTCGACCCGGCCACCTTCGTCGAGGCCGCCGACGACCACCGCGGCGACGCGGTGCTGGCGCTGGCCGCCCGGGTCGGCACCACCCGCCTGATCGACAACACCACCCTCGCCTTCTAAGTCACCGAGCCCTGCGCACCCCGCGGAAGAAGATCCCCATGAGCACAGCCACCCCGACCCGGCTCGACGCACCCGCGCCGGGCTGGACCGTCACCGCCGACGTCGTCATCGTCGGCTCCGGCATCGCGGGCCTGAGCACCGCGCTCGGCTACCTGCGCCGCGCCGGGTCCGGGCGGGTCGTGCTCGTGACCAAGGACCGGATCTCCACCGGCTCCACCGCCTACGCCCAGGGCGGCATCGCCGCGGCCGTGGCCCCCGGGGACGACCCGGTCGCCCACATGGTCGACACCCACCTGGCCGGGGCCGGGATGTCCGACCCCTACGCCGTCCACGTCCTGGCCGCCGAGGGGCCCGAGGCGCTGCGCCGCCTCATCGCCCTGGGCGCCGAGTTCGACCGCGACGCCGACGGCGGCCTCTCGCTGACCCGCGAGGGCGGCCACCGCGCCGACCGGATCGCCCACGCCGGGGGCGACGCCACCGGGGCGGAGATCCAGCGCGCCCTGGTCGAGGCCGTGCTCGCCGAGGAGCGCATCGAGATCATCGAGCACGCGGTGGCGCTGGACGCCCTGCGCGACCCCGGCACCGGCGCGGTCTGCGGCATCACGCTGCACGTCATGGGGGAGGGCAGCCGCGACGGCGTCGGCGCCGCCCTGGCCCCGGCCGTGGTGCTGGCCACCGGCGGCCTCGGCCAGATCTTCGCCGCCACCACCAACCCGCGGGTGTCCACCGGCGACGGGCTCGCCCTCGCCGCCCGGGCCGGGGCGCGCCTGCGCGACCTGGAGTTCATCCAGTTCCACCCCACGGTGCTCTGGCTGGGGCCGCAGGCCCGCGGCCGCCAGCCCCTGGTGTCGGAGGCGCTGCGCGGAGAGGGCGCCTACCTGGTGGACGCCGCCGGGAACCGGATCATGGCGGGCGTCCACGAGCTCGCCGACCTGGCCCCCCGCGACGTGGTCGCCCGCACCATCGCCAGGACCATGGCCGAGCAGGGCGTCGACCACGTGTACCTGGAGACCCGCCACTTCGGCGCGGCCGTCTGGGAGAGCCGCTTCCCGACCATCCTGGCGTCCTGCCGCGAGAACGGCATCGACCCGCCGGCCGAGCCGATCCCCGTCGCCCCGGCCGCCCACTACGCCTCCGGCGGGGTGGAGGTGGACATCGACGGCCGCACCGGCGTCCCCGGCCTGTGGGCGGTGGGCGAGGTCGCCCGCACCGGTGTCCACGGCGCCAACCGGCTCGCCTCCAACTCGCTGCTGGAGGGCCTGGTGTTCGCCGAGCGCATCGCCGCCCGGCTGGCCGCCGAGCCGAGACCCCTGCCGACCGGGGGAGTGCCCGCCCCGCAGGTCACGACCCTGCCCGACCCGGCCGTCATCGCCCCGATGCGCGCCCTGATGTCACGCCACGCCGGGGTGCTGCGCACCGGCGAGGGCCTGGCGGAGCTGGTCGCCGAACTGGACGCCCTCACCGCCGCCGCCGACCCGGTCACCCCCGACACGGCGGCCTGGGAGGCCGCCGACCTGCTCACCGTGGCCCGCCTCGTGGCCGCCGCCGCGGCCCACCGCACCGAGAGCCGCGGCGCCCATCAACGCGCCGACCACACCGGACCCCGCCCGCGGTGGCGGGTCCGCCCGGTGATCGTCCGACTGGAAGGGAACACCCCCGTGGCCACCGACGAACCCTGGACCCCCTCGCTGCCGCCGGAGCTGGTCGCCGAGCTCGACGCCATCGCGTTCCCGCTCGCCGCGGACGGCCCCGGGCCGGACGCCCGCGCCGAGTTCACGCTCCCCTGGACCGCGCCCCACCAGGCCCACGTGGACCTGGTCCGCCGGGCCCTGGCCGAGGACCTCACCGGCGGTGCCGGGATCGACGTCACCACCGTCGCCACCATCCCCGCCGACCAGGTCCGCACCGCCCACGTGGTGGCCCGCGCCGACGGCACCGTCAGCGGCCTGCCGCTGGCCGAGCTGGTGTTCTGGCTGGTCTCCGACGGCGCCCTGGAGGTCACCCGGTCGGCGGCCGACGGCGACACCGTCAAGCGCGGCGACGTCCTCATGGCCGTCACCGCCCGCACCCGCGACCTGCTCACCGCCGAGCGCACCGCGCTCAACCTGCTCACCCACCTGTCCGGGATCGCCACCGCCACCCGCGCCTGGGTGGACGCCGTCGCCGGGACCGGCGCCCGGATCCGCGACAGCCGCAAGACCCACGCCGGGCTGCGCGCCCTGGAGAAGTACGCCGTGCGCTGCGGCGGCGGGGTCAACCACCGCTACTGCCTCAGCGACGCCGCGCTCATCAAGGACAACCACGTGGTCGCCGCGGGCGGGGTGGGCGCCGCCGTGCGCGCGGTGCGCGAACGCTTCCCCGGCCTCCCCCTGGAGGTCGAGGTCGACCGGATCGACCAGATCGAGGAGGCCCTGGAGGCGGGCGCCGAGGAGATCCTGCTCGACAACTTCACCGTCCCCGAACTCGCCGAGGCCGTCGCCCTGGTCGCCGGGCGCTCGCGCCTGGAGTCCTCCGGCGGCCTGACCCTGGACGTGGCCGCCGACGTCGCCGCGACCGGGGTGGACTACCTCGCCGCCGGCGCGATCACCCACTCCAGCCCTGCCCTGGACATCGCACTCGATCTGGTGTGACCGGATTCACCACCGGACTTCCCGTGAAGGCCGGGATTGGGAGAGGATTCCCAGAAAAGACACTTCGACCAGGATGAGGGTCCATGCTGCTGGCGATCGACGTCGGTAACTCCGAGACGGTCTTCGGTCTTTTCGAGGGTGAGGACCTGCTCGAACACTGGAGAGTGGGGACCGACACCCGGCGCACCGCCGACGAGTGGTCGGTGGTGCTGCGCGGGCTCCTGGAGGGGAGCTCCCACGGCGGGGTGCGCGACATCGACGGACTGGCCCTGTGCTGCTCGGTCCCCTCGGTGCAGCACGAGATGCGCGACATGTTCCGCCGCCACTTCGACAGTGTCACGGCGGTGATCGTCGAGCCGGGCGTCAAGACGGGCGTGCCGATCCGGATGGACAACCCCAAGGAGGTCGGCAGCGACCGCATCATCAACGCGCTGGCCGCCGACCACCTCTACGGCGGCCCCGCCGTGGTGGTGGACTTCGGCACCGCGACGACGTTCGACGCGGTCAGCGCCAAGGGCGAGTACGTGGGCGGTGCGATCGCCCCGGGCATCGACATCTCGGTGGACGCCCTGTCCCGGCGCGGCGCCCAGCTGCACATGGTGGAGATCGTCCGCCCCCGCGCCGCGATCGCCAAGAACACCACGGAGGCGCTGCGCTCGGGCATCGTGTTCGGGTTCGCGGGCCAGGTGGACGGGATCGTCGACCGGATGGTCGCCGAGCTCACCGACAACCCCGACGACGTCACGGTCGTGGCCACCGGGGGGCTGGCCTCGACGGTGGTGGGGGAGTGCGAGACGGTCGACGTCCACGAGCCCTGGCTGACCCTCATCGGGCTGCGCCTGGTCTTCGAGCGCAATTCCTGAGAACACGCGCGGGGGGTGCCGGCCGGCACCCCCCGCGTCTTTCGTTCCGGTCTGTCCGGTGTTCTGGTCTATCCGGCGGTGTCCGCGGGGGTTCCGGACGCCCGCGCGGTCGCCGCGGAGCGGTCCAGATCGGGCTCGATGTAGATCATCCGCGCGATCGGCACGGCCTCGCGGATGCGCGCCTCCGCCTCGTTGATCGCCCGCGCCACGCGCGCGGCCTCGTCCTGGGCGTCCACCGCGACCTTGGCCGCCACCAGCAGCTCCTCCGGGCCGATGTGCTGCGTCTTCATGTGGATGAGGCGGTCGATGTCCTCGACGGAGATGATCGCCCTCTCGATCTCGCGCACGTGCTCGTCGGTGGCGGACTCGCCGATGAGCAGGCTCTTCATCTCGACGGCCAGCACGATGGCGATCGCCACCAGCAGCAGGCCGATGGCCGCGGTGCCCAGGCCGTCGTAGACGCCGTTGCCGGTGACCAGGGTCAGGCTCACGCCGAGCAGCGCGAACACCAGGCCGAACAGGGCGCCGGCGTCCTCCAGCAGGATGACCGGCAGCTCCGGCGACTTGGCGCGGCGGATGAACTGCACCCAGGTGGCCTTGCCGCGCACCGCGTTCGACTCCTTGATGGCCGTGCGCATGGCGAAGGACTCCAGGACGAGCGCCACCACCAGGACGACGATCGGCACCCACTGCCACCGCGTGATCGGCTCGGGGTGGGAGATCTTGTGCCAGGCCTCGTAGAGCGCGTACAGGCCGCCCACGCTGAACAGGACGATCGCCACGATGAAGGAGTAGATGTAGCGCTCGCGCCCGTAGCCGAACGGGTGCTCCTTGGTCGCGGCGCGCCGGGCGCGCTTGCCGCCCAGCAGCAGCAGCCCCTGGTTGCTGGAGTCCGCGACCGAGTGGATGGACTCGGCGAGCATCGCCGCCGACCCGGTCAGGAGATAGGCGCCGAACTTCGTCACGGCGATCCCCAGATTCGCGCACAGAGCCGTGACGACGGCCTTCGTGCTTCCTTCAACGGCCACGGGTATCTTCCATCTCTCGAAAAGTGCCTGCCGGGCGGCTGGGTCACGGCAGTGTGATCGTAGTGACGGGAGGGGCCGATTTCATCCCTGTGGCCGGTTCCGGCACACGGCGGGAGGGCCTTTCCAGACCCCGCGCGCCGGTAGGATCGCGTGTGTGAATCACACGCACGACGACACCTACGACGACCTGCCCGAACAGATGAGAGTTCGGCGCCAGAAACTGGACCGCCTGCGCGAGGAGGGGATCGACCCCTTCCCCGTGTTCTTCGAGCGGTCCACGTCGATCGGCGCCGTGCGTGACAAACACACCGACCTCCCGCCGGACACCCGCACCGGGGTGGACGTCTCCATCGCGGGCCGCGTGATGCTGTACCGCACCGGCGGCAAGCTGTGCTTCGCCACCCTGCGCGACGAGACCGGCGACATCCAGGTCATGCTGTCGCTGGACCAGGTCGGCCAGGAGCGCCTGGATGCCTGGAAGGCCGACGTCGACCTGGGCGACCACGTGGGCGTGGAGGGCGAGGTCATCACCTCCCGCCGCGGCGAGCTGTCGGTCATGGTGCGCACCTGGACGCTCACGGCCAAGTGCCTGCGCCCGCTCCCGGAGAAGCACAAGGGCCTCACCGACCCCGAGGCCCGGGTCCGGCAGCGCTACGTCGACCTCATCGTCAACCCCGAGTCCCGCGAGATGGTGCGCCGCCGGTCGGCCGCCATCCGCGCGATCCGGGACGGGCTCACCGCGCGCGACTACATCGAGGTCGAGACCCCGATGCTGATGCGCGTGCACGGCGGTGCCACGGCGCGGCCGTTCACCACCCACATCAACGCCTACGACCTGGACCTGTACCTGCGGATCGCCCCGGAGCTGTCGCTGAAGCGGCTGGTCGTGGGCGGTCTGGAGAAGGTCTTCGAGATCAACCGGAACTTCCGGAACGAGGGCGCGGACTCCACGCACAACCCCGAGTTCACGATGCTGGAGTTCTACCAGGCCTACGCCGACTACAACGTCATGGCGGACGTCACCCGCGACCTGATCCAGGACGCGGCCCGCGCCGCGTTCGGCACCACGGTGATCGAGCGCGACGGGGTGGAGTACGACCTGGGCGGGCAGTGGCCGCAGATCACCCTGTACGGGTCGGTGTCCGAGGCGCTGGGCGCCGAGGTCGACCCGCGCACCCCGGTCGAGGAGGTCCGCCGCCTGGCCGGGGCCAGGGGTGTGGAGTACGACCCGGCCTGGGGCCAGGGCAAGCTGATCGAGCACGTCTTCGAGGAGCTGGTGGAGCACACGCTGATCCAGCCCACGTTCGTGCGCGACTTCCCGCTGGAGACGAGCCCGCTCACCCGCCAGCACCGCGAGGACCCGCTGCTCACCGAGAAGTGGGACCTGATCGGGTTCGGCATGGAGCTGGGCACGGGCTACTCGGAGCTGGTCGACCCGGTCGAGCAGCGCCGCCGCCTCACCGAGCAGTCGCTGATGGCCGCCGACGGCGACCCCGAGGCGATGCAGCTCGACGAGGACTTCCTGCGGGCCCTGGAGTACGGCATGCCGCCGACCGGCGGTGTGGGCGTGGGCATCGACCGGCTGCTGATGGCCTTCACAGGCAAGAACATTCGGGAAACTGTTCTTTTCCCGATCGTGAAGCCCGAGGGGAACGACGCCTGATCCTTTTGGCGCCCCATTTGCCGGGACCTTATCCCGGTAGGCGGGATGTCCGAAAGCGGGGGCGGTGACGCGGTGTCCTGAACACCGCGGCGCCGCCCCCGCGGCGTTCCCGGCGCAGGTCGTGAACGCGGCCGGGCGGCGACCGGAGTCCGGGCCCCGCCGCCGTGCCCGGAGCGGGGGCGGCCCGGCGAAGATTTTCCCCGGGTTCGGGTCCGCCCGGGCGCCTTCGGTGGCCCGGATTGTTTGTGCAGGTCAGTGCCGAGAAAGAATTTTCCATTCTGTGACGATGCGACGTATTGCCCCGGTGCTGTCACGCAGGGTGATTTATCTGGCCTTGACGGTATCTACTCCGACGCCTAGCGTGCTGAGAGCGGGTTGAGCCCGCGAGTTCGCCGAAGTGGATCGAGTAAAGCGGAGTGCTTCAGGAGCACCGGGTCTCCCCGGTTCCCCCCTCGTGCACTCGTAGCACCCACCGGTGCGGTCTGTCCGTCCCAGATCGCAACGCTTCCAGGGTCGTGCGACCCGTGTCCGGACAACTCCCCCGTCCCTGTGCCAGAGGGACGGTCGTGAGGTGTCCGAACCACGGGGCCGTGCGTCGGAACCCCGCCCGACGCACTTGCATCACACCAGGTGACGAGTTGATGTTCCGCACTCACATGGATGAGGGAGGACGGAGTGGAACAGGCCACACTCGTACGACGTACCGTTGAGGACCAGGGCGTGCCACAGGCCCGGGAGCACCGTGAGAACGTGGTCCCCCTGCAGAGTCGCCCGCGCGAAGCCGCCGTCGGTCCGTACGCGCCGGTCGAACTGAGTCACGAAGAGATCGAGCTCCTCGCCGAGATCGCGACCGGTGTCACCACCGAGGTCGCCGCCCGGCACCTGGAGCTGAGCGCCCGCACCCTGCGTCGGCGCATCCGCAACATCTGCGACGTGCTCGGGGTCAACACCCCGATCGAGGCGGTCGTCTGGGCCGCCCGGCGCCAGCTGATCTGACGAAGCAGAACGCACCCCTCCCCCCGGCCCCGCCGGGGGACCGACCACGGGCATGCCGGCCCGATGTCCCAGGGGCGCCCGCGTTCACCGGCCGAGAGCGAGCCGGTGATCCCCGCGGGGCCCCGGGGGCATAGTCTGGACCGGCTATGCCCGTTCGTCATGTACAGGTGCGGCGCGCCCGCACCGGCGATGTCGCGCACATCCGCCGCCTCGTCGACACCTACACCGCAGACCGGCGCGTGCTCTCCAAGAGCACGGTCAACCTCTACGAGGACGTCCAGGAGTTCTGGGTCGCCGAGGCCGAGATCGTCCCCGACGACGCTCCCGGGGACCCCCGCCCCGAGGAGGCGCGGGACGTGGAACTGCGATTGGTGGGCTGCGGCGCCCTGCACGTCCTCTGGGAGGACCTCGCCGAGGTGCGCACCGTCGCCGTGGACCCGTCCCTGCGCGGTTTCGGCATCGGCCACCGGATCGTCGCCGTCCTTTTGGACACCGCGCGCGAGTTGGGTGTGCGCCGCGTGTTCTGCCTGACGTTCGAGACCGCTTTCTTCGCGCGCCACGGCTTCGCCCCGATCCAGGGGACCCCGGTCTCCTCCCGCGTGTACGAGGAACTCCTGCGCTCCTATGACGAAGGAGTCGCGGAATTCCTCGATCTGGAGCGCGTCAAACCCAACACCCTCGGGAACACCCGGATGCTCGTTCACCTCGGTGCCGGAGTCGAGAACACCGACGGCTAAAGGTTTTCGTACTCTCTTGGGACCGCGTTCCGGCAATGCCGTCCGCAAACCGGGGGACGCCCCGAACCCGCCGCCGTCCGGCGAAGCCGCGATTGGGCACACCGGGTGGTATGGAAGTGGAAGGGGGAAGGTAATGTGTACCTGCGCCCGGCCCGCCACCAAGGGAGTTCGGCGGATCCGGTCACGAAGGGGCATGATTTCTCCGGTTCCGGTGACCCGTCCCGTCTCTTGGACCCCGGTGCCGGTACATCCGAGCGCACTCCGCATTGACACCCCCCGGTTTGCCGTACCGGGTCCCGGTACCGTCCCGGTCAAAGCGGGGGATACGGTGTCTATGATGTCCGGTATGCGTTTGCCCGTCCCGTCGGGCGCCATCCCCCCAGGAGTGTCCCGACACTGAGTCGGGTATTTGCTGCAATAAGTAACAACCAGGAAGGGTGGACTGCTTCGATGGGTGACTTTTTGTCGTCGGTGCTTCCCCCCGGACTGCTCGACGTATTGTCGGCGCTCATCCCTCCGGTGGTCGTCGCCTTCGTGTTCTGCTACTTCATCCTCAAGGTGCTGCGTCGTGAGATGGCGCCGCGCCGGATGGACGGAAGCCTGGTCGGCAAGGGTGCGCCCGTGTCCTCCGGCGCCGCGGGCGAGAACACTCGGGTGACCGGGGAGACCGGCGCGGCGAACGAGACGGCGAATGTCCGGAGCGCGGAAGGCGACGAATCCGGCGACCGTTGATACGGTCCTTGACCGATCACATCCCCCGGCCGGCCGCCACGGGCCGGTTCCGATGATGTTTCGTGATGAGCACGCGGCCCCCG
Organism: Nocardiopsis protaetiae; assembly: GCF_045446735.1. NCBI lineage: Bacteria > Bacillati > Actinomycetota > Actinomycetes > Streptosporangiales > Nocardiopsidaceae > Nocardiopsis > Nocardiopsis protaetiae. The sequence continues at coordinate 11,886 of NZ_JBJJBV010000030.1, read as the reverse complement.
ATCACGCTCCGACCGATCCCTCCCATGGCCGGACGGCGGTGTCCACGGGTGATTTCCGGCACGTCGCCAATTGTGTTCCCGCGGGCCGCGGGATAGCTTTATATTCAGGTGTGGAGACACCGCTCTTCTGAAAGGTTTGATTCCATGGCACAGAAGGTCCAGGTTTTCCTGGTCGACGACCTCGACGGTGGCGAGGCCGAGGAGACGGTCACGTTCGGTCTGGACGGCTCCGTGTACGAAATCGACCTCAGTGCGGGTAATGCGGCCAAGCTGCGCGAGGCCCTTACTCCGTTCGTCGATGCCGCCCGCAAGGCTTCTCCGAAGGCGGGTCGCACGACCGGTCGCCGTGCCGCCAGCCGGAATGCCCCCAGCCGTGAGCGCAGCGCGGAGATTCGCGCCTGGGCGAAGGCCGCGGGCAAGCCCGTCAATGAGCGCGGGCGTATCCCCGCCGCGATCGTCGCCGAATACGAGGCCATCAAGGGCTAGTTCACCCGATCCCGGGTAGCCGAAATGTTGTCGGTTCTTGATCAGATTTCGACCGGCGCCACCCGGTAAGGGCCCGGTCCTCACCGATCCCGCGCGACACGGCCGCGGCCGTGGTGACACGTGGATTCCCGCCGCGACGGGGATCCGGGTGCGGGGAACGGGGGGCACCGGTCCGCGGGGCGAACGCCCCGGCGCGGGACACCCGCGCCGCTCATCGGCGCCGACGCGTCACGGCCCGCCGCCCACGGGGGCGAGCCGGAAGGACGGGAAGCGGTGGGTCCGGATCACCCGCGAGACCACTGCCGGAGCGATCCCGGTGCCTCTCCAGAGACCACCGGACCGGGATCGCCGATCGCTTTCCAGCAATTTCGCTTCCGGCTGAACAACACAGAGCCTGTTCGCTGAGAGCCGATTATTCGGGCCTGTACAAGCAACGACCCGGTCACTCCCGGCATCACGGGAGTACCGGGTCGTTCGCCTTCGGCGTACAGGGAAATCTGACGCCGCAATCGGTAGTTGGATGTTGGGTGAACGCCCTATCGTCGGGGAAAGTCTCTGGCACGGACGGCTTCGGCCGGATCGTGGCGGAGACGGTCCGTCCGCTCGGCAGCCGGTCGAACGGTTCGGACGGGTGCGACAGTGCTCCCCGGGGCGGTTATCCCTGTGGGGCCGATATGCGGAAGAGTCGGGTCGGTGGGAACCGACCCTGCCTGACCGCTCTGTAGAGGAGCGACGAGACATGTTCGAGAGGTTTACCGACCGCGCGAGGCGAGTGGTTGTTCTGGCCCAGGAAGAGGCCAGGATGCTCAACCACAACTACATCGGTACGGAGCACATCCTGCTCGGCCTCATCCACGAGGGTGAGGGCGTCGCCGCCAAGGCTCTGGAAAGTCTCGGTATCAGCCTCGAAGCGGTTCGGCAGCAGGTCGAGGAGATCATCGGTCAGGGCCAGCAGGCGCCGTCGGGGCACATCCCCTTCACGCCGCGGGCCAAGAAGGTCCTGGAGCTGTCCCTGCGGGAGGCGCTCCAGCTCGGCCACAACTACATCGGGACCGAGCACATACTGCTGGGTCTCATCCGCGAGGGCGAGGGCGTCGCCGCCCAGGTCCTCGTCAAGCTCGGCGCCGACCTCAACCGGGTCCGCCAGCAGGTCATCCAGCTGCTCCACGGCTACCAGGGCAAGGAGCCGCAGGCGACCACGGGCTCTTCGGAGTCCACCCCCTCCACCTCCTTGGTGCTGGACCAGTTCGGCCGCAACCTGACCCAGGCGGCCCGGGAGAGCAAGCTCGACCCGGTCATCGGCCGGGACAAGGAGATCGAGCGGGTCATGCAGGTCCTGTCCCGCAGGACCAAGAACAACCCGGTCCTCATCGGCGAGCCCGGCGTCGGCAAGACGGCGGTCGTCGAGGGCCTGGCCCAGAAGATCGTCAAGGGGGAGATCCCCGAGACGCTCAAGGACAAGCAGCTCTACACGCTGGACCTGGGCGCGCTGGTCGCGGGCAGCCGCTACCGCGGTGACTTCGAGGAGCGCCTCAAGAAGGTGCTCAAGGAGATCCGCACCCGCGGCGACATCATCCTGTTCATCGACGAGCTGCACACGCTGGTCGGTGCGGGCGCGGCCGAGGGCGCCATAGACGCCGCCTCCATCCTCAAGCCCATGCTGGCCCGCGGTGAGCTGCAGACCATCGGCGCGACCACGCTGGACGAGTACCGCAAGTACCTGGAGAAGGACGCAGCGCTGGAGCGCCGCTTCCAGCCCATCCAGGTGGACGAGCCGACCATCACGCACGCCATCGAGATCCTCAAGGGTCTGCGCGACCGGTACGAGGCCCACCACCGGGTCTCCATCACCGACAGCGCCCTGGTGGCCGCGGCCAACCTCGCCGACCGCTACATCAGCGACCGGTTCCTGCCGGACAAGGCGATCGACCTCATCGACGAGGCCGGCTCGCGCATGCGCATCCGCCGCATGACCGCGCCGCCGGACCTGCGCGAGTTCGACGAGAAGATCGCCGGGGTCCGCCGGGACAAGGAGTCCGCGATCGACGCGCAGGACTTCGAGAAGGCCGCCTCGCTGCGCGACGACGAGAAGCAGCTGCTGGCCAAGAAGGCGCAGCGGGAGAAGGAGTGGAAGGCCGGCGACATGGACGTCGTGGCCGAGGTCGACGAGGAGCTCATCGCCGAGGTCCTGGCCGCCTCGACCGGCATCCCGGTCTTCAAGCTCACCGAGGAGGAGAGCTCCCGGCTGCTGCGCATGGAGGACGAGCTGCACCGCCGCGTCATCGGCCAGGAGGACGCCATCAAGGCGCTCTCCCAGGCGATCCGGCGTACGCGTGCGGGTCTGAAGGACCCCAAGCGTCCCGGTGGTTCGTTCATCTTCGCCGGCCCGTCCGGTGTCGGTAAGACCGAGCTGTCCAAGACGCTGGCCGAGTTCCTGTTCGGGGACGAGGACGCGCTGATCCAGCTGGACATGTCCGAGTTCATGGAGAAGCACACCGTCTCGCGGCTGTTCGGCTCCCCGCCCGGATACGTCGGCTACGAGGAGGGCGGCCAGCTCACCGAGAAGGTGCGCCGCAAGCCGTTCTCCGTGGTCCTGTTCGACGAGATCGAGAAGGCCCACAACGACATCTTCAACTCGCTCCTGCAGGTGCTGGAGGAGGGTCGTCTCACCGACGCCCAGGGTCGCAACGTCGACTTCAAGAACACGGTCATCATCATGACGACCAACCTGGGCACCCGGGACATCTCCAAGGGCGTGGCCATGGGCTTCGCCAAGGAGGACGACGCCCAGACCAACTACGAGCGGATGAAGGCCAAGGTCGGCGAGGAGCTCAAGCAGAACTTCCGGCCGGAGTTCCTCAACCGCGTGGACGACATCATCGTCTTCCACCAGCTGACCGAGGGCGAGATCTTCCAGATCGTGGATCTGATGATCTCCAGCCTCGACAACCGCCTCAAGGAGCGGGACATGGGCATCGAGCTCCGTCCCGCGGCCAAGAAGCTGCTGTCGGAGCGGGGCTTCGACCCGGTCCTGGGCGCCCGGCCGCTGCGCCGGACGATTCAGCGGGAGATCGAGGACCAGCTCTCGGAGAAGATCCTGTTCGGCGACCTCAAGGCGGGTCAGATCGTCGTGATCGACGCCGAGGGCGAGGGCACCGACGCCAAGCTCACCTTCAAGGGTGTGCCCAAGCCGTCGGCCGTGCCGGACACCCCCGAGGTCGAGGAGTCGGCCGCGGGCAAGGCCGAGTAGTGAACTCGGTATAACGCACTCCGTCAGCGGGGCGCCCACGGGGTTCTGGAGGCCTGGAGCGAACATCTTCGAGGAAAAGTCTGTGGCCGAAGGCCATCCGTTGAGGGTGGCGGTGGGCGACGGGCGGGCGAGGATGTGAGCGTAGGGCCGAAGGTTCCCGTTCTCCGGGCGCCCTGCTAGGTGGCAAGACCGTGGCCGAAGGCCATCCGTTGAGGGTGGTGGTGGGCGACGGGTGGGCCGAAGCGAAGCGGAGGCCCGAAGAGGCAGGGGGCGCCCTTGGGGGCGCCCCCGCCGTCGTTTCCGGGGCCCGTTCTCCCGGCCCTGGGAGGCGGTGCGGGGGAGCGGTTAGGGTGCGAGGGTGACTCAGCCGCATGATCCCCACCACGACCCCAGATACCAGGGCCCGCAGCCGCCCCCGCAGCAGCCCGGCCCGCCGCCGGGTTACGGCCCACCGCAGGGCGCCCCGCCCCCCGGTTACGGACCGCAGGCCCCGCAGCCCGGCTACGGCCCCCCGCCGCAGCAGCCGGGCTACGGCCCGCAGCAGCCCGGGTACGGGCCGCCGCCCGGCGGTTACCCGCCTCCGCAGAAGAAGTCCTCGGCCGGGCTGATCATCGGCATCGTCGCCGGTGCCCTGGTCCTGGTGCTGCTCATCGGCGGCGCCGGTGTGTGGTTCTTCGCCCAGGGCGCCGAACCCGACGGGCCCGGGGGCACCGCGTACGGCGACGCGGAGGTCCTCACCTTCGAGGACCTGGACGCCTCCCACGTCGAGGTGGGGGAGACCGTCGAGTACGACGTGTTCCCGCCGGCGGGCGGGCCGCACTACCCGTCCTGGCAGGACTGCGGCGTGTACTCCGAGCCGCTGGTCGACGAGTTCGCCGTCCACTCGCTGGAGCACGGCGCGGTGTGGATCACCTACGACCCGTCGCTGTCGCCCGACGAGGTGGCCGAGCTGGAGGGGCTGTACGCCCCCGGCGACTACCTGGTGATCAGCCCGATGGACGGGCTGCCCTCCCGGGTGGTGGCCTCCGCCTGGGGCTCGCAGATCCGGCTGGACGACCCCGCCGACCCGGCGCTCGCCGAGTACCTGCGCACGTACGTCCAGGGCCCGGACACCCCCGAGCCCGGCGCGCCGTGCAGCGGCGGGGTCAGCGAGAGCGGGGACGCCGCCGAGGCCCTCGTCACCGGGAGCGCCACCACGGCCTGAGGCCGCCGGGGCCGCCCGGGCGGCTCAGGAGGGCAGCGCGTAGCGGCCGTCCTCCAGCGGGTCCACGAGGCCGTCGACGACCAGGGCGTCCAGCGCGCGCTCGCGCTGGACGCCGTCGTCCCAGACGGCGTCCAGGGCGTCCTTGGGCACGGGGCCGGCCGAGTCGCGCAGCACCGCCAGCAGCCGGCCGCGGACCTGGCGGTCGGTGCCCGCGTAGGTCTGGCCGCGCCGGGGCGGTCCGCTGTGCGCGGGCCGCCCCGCCGCCGTCCAGGCGCACTGGTTCGCGATGGGGCAGCCGACGCACTTGGGGGAGCGGGCGGTGCACACCAGGGCGCCGAGCTCCATCACGGCCACGCCCCAGCGGGCGGCCACGGACGGCTCGGGCGGCAGCAGCGACTCGGCGAGGGTCACCTCGGCCTTGGTCTGGGATTTCGGCGGGTACTCGACGCCTGTTTCGGCCCTGGCCAGGACCCGGCGCACGTTGGTGTCCAGAATGGCGTGGCGCTGGCCGAAAGCGAAGCTCGCGACGGCCGCCGCCGTGTACGCGCCGATGCCCGGGAGCCCCAGCAGGGTGGCGTGGTCGTCGGGGACGACCCCGTCGTGCTCCTCGGTGATGGCCGTCGCGCAGGCGTGCAGGCGCAGCGCCCGGCGCGGGTAACCCAGCCGGTTCCACATCCGGACCGCCTCACCCGGCGAGTCTTTCGCCAGGTCGGCGGGGGTGGGCCAGCGTTCCATCCAGGCCTGCCAGGCGGGCAGCACCCGCACGACCGGGGTCTGCTGGAGCATGATCTCGCTGACCAGGATCGACCAGGGCGAGGCGCCCGGCTCCCGCCAGGGGAGGTCGCGGGCGTTGGCCTCGTACCAGGCCAGAACGGCGGTGCTGTAAGGGTTATCGCTCATCTTTAAACCGGGGATCGGCGGGTTGAGTAGGTGGCGCGCCCGCAAAACCGCAATACTACGGGCCATGGCGTCAAGTACCGGACATCCCGTCAGCCCCGAGACCTACTGGAAGCGGCGAGCTCTCGTGCTGGCCGGGGTGATGCTGGTGCTCACCCTCATCGTCTTCGCCTGCCGTCCGAACGGCGGGGACGAAGGGGAGCCGACCCGCTCCGACGCGAGCGTGGGCGATGACGCCTCCCCCAGTGTGACACCGGAGGAGTCCCCCGCGTCACCGGAACCGTCGGACGAGCCGTCCGAGGGCGACGCCTCCCCGAGCGACGACCCGTCCGCCTCCGACGAACCCTCCGACGCCGAGGCGTCCGAGGGCGGCGGTGGCGAGGGCGGATCCGGCGGCGGAGACGGCGGCGGCGGTGGCGGCGTGGCCGCGCCCGAGAAGCCGGAGGACCCCTGCCGTCCCCAGGACGTGGTGGTGAGCTTCGGCTTCGCGGACTCCGACAAGGAGGTCTACGGCGCCGGCCAGAAGCCCGCCTTCAAGATCACCGTGGTGAACACCGCCGAGCAGACCTGCACCGTCGACGTGGGGCGCGAGGCCATGGAGCTGCGCATCCACTCTGGTGACGACCGCATCTTCTCCACCGCGGACTGCGCCGAGGGGGAGACCCGCGAGGAGCGCCAGCTGAGCCGGGGCGTGCCGCACGAGTACACGATCACCTGGGACCGGGTGCGCTCCTTCACCGACTGCCGCAACGACCTGCCCGCGGCCAAGCCCGGCACCTACCGGGCCAACCTGCACGGGGACTACGCGGGCTCGACCGGCCAGAAGGTGTTCCACCTGAGGGGCTGAGCCGGACCCGGCGAATTCGAACACGGACGGCACTCATATGACTACTATGAGTGTCGTCCCTGTTTTTCCACCCGGGAGTCAGACCACCGTGAAACGCCTCGCCGCCTGCGGCCTCGCCCTGCTCACCGCCCTCGCGCTCACCCCCGGAACGGCCTCGGCCGAGCGCCACGCCCCCAGCCGGTACGTCCTGTCCGTCACGCAGGGGGAGGTGGCGGACACCGAGCACGCCGCCACGACCACCCTGGAGTGCTCCCCGACCGGCGGTGACCACCCCAGGGCCGATGAGGCGTGCCGGGCCATCGCCGAGGCCGGGTCGATCGAGGCCATCGCCCCGGGCGACGGCGCCTGCCTCATGCTGTACGACCCGGTCACCGTGACCGTCACCGGTGACGAGGAGTTCGAGCGGACCTACGGCAACAGCTGCCAGCTGGCCCTGGCCAAGGGCCCCGTCTTCGACTTCTCCTCCGCCGGCGAACACTAACGCCGTCGGGCGACCCGCATCAGGGCCTCGCTGAGCTCCTCCACCTCGTGGACGCGGATGCCCGGGACCGGGTCGCCGAAGTGCTTGGGCACGATCGCCTCGGTGAAGCCCAGGCGCTGGGCCTCGGCCACCCGGCGGCGGGCGCCGGTGACCGTGCGCACGTCCCCGGCCAGGCCGACCTCGCCGACCACCACCAGGCCGCGGGGCAGCGCCACGTCGTTGTGCGAGCTGCCCGCCGCCATCGCCAGCGCGAGGTCGATCGCGGGCTCGGTCAGCCGCACCCCGCCCACCGTGGACGCGTACACGTCCAGGCTGGCCAGCTTCATCCCGGTGCGCTTCTCCAGCACCGCCAGGATCATGTTCACCCGTGAGGTGTCCAGGCCCGAGGTGGCCCGGCGGGGCGCGGGCAGCGGGGTGGGCGCCACCAGCGCCTGGACCTCGGCGATGATCGGCCGCCGCCCCTCCAGGGCCACCGTGATGCAGGTGCCCGGGACCGGGTCCGTGCGCTCGGTGAGGAACAGGCCGCTGGGGTCGGCCAGCCCCACGATGCCGCTCTCGGTCATCTCGAAGCAGCCGATCTCGTCGGTGGGGCCGTAGCGGTTCTTGACCGCGCGCAGCAGGCGCAGCTGGGAGTGGCGCTCGCCCTCGAAGTGCAGCACCACGTCCACCAGGTGCTCCAGCAGGCGCGGGCCGGCGATGGAGCCGTCCTTGGTCACGTGTCCGACCAGGATCGTGGCGATCCCGCGCTCCTTGGCGATCTGGATGAGCGCGCCGGTCACCTGCCGCACCTGGGTAACGCCGCCCGGGACGCCGGTGGTGTCGGGGGACATCATGGTCTGCACCGAGTCGACGATGATCAGCCCCGGCCCCACCGCGTCCACGTGCGAGGCGACGGTGGCGATGGAGGTCTCCGCCGCCAGGTAGAGCTTGTCCGACAGCGCCCCCAGGCGCTCGGCGCGCAGCCGGACCTGCCCGGCCGACTCCTCGCCGGTCACGTACAGGACCGGGCCCGCCTGGGCGCGTTTGGCGGCCACCTCCAGCAGCAGGGTGGACTTGCCGACACCGGGCTCGCCGGCGAGCAGGACCACGGCGCCCGGGACGGCGCCGCCGCCCAGCACCCGGTCGAGTTCGTCGATGCCGGTGGGGACGGCCTCCGCGGTCTCCACGCTGATCTCGGTGATGGGGCGGGCCCGGGAGGTCACCGCGGCGGGGGTGACCGCCATGGGCGCGGGGGCCCCGGCCTCCTCGACCGTGCCCCACGCCTGGCACTCCCCGCAGCGGCCCACCCATTTGAGGGTGGTCCAGCCGCACTCGGCGCACCGGAACATCGTCTTCGCTTTGGCCATGTCCGACACGCTAACGCCTGCCGGAGACCCTCGGGACGGGGCTGTGGACGACGGGTGAAAAGTGCAGTGCGCCACATGAAAGTTACCTACGGGTTAGGACACTTTCCGTGAAGGTCGTGTTACAGAATTCCTAGGGTCCGAAAACTCCCACCCCCCGCTCCCTGGAGAGGAGACCCGCGTGCCCCGCACCGACACGCCGTCCACGTCCCCCCGAGTCCCCTTCACCCCGGAACCGCCCGCGAAGACGCGACGCTCCCGCAAGGTCGCCCTCGTCGCCGCCGCCGTGCTGGGCCTGTCCCTGGTCGCCGCCCCCGCGGCCGCCGAGGAGGCTGCCTTCGAGCACTACGTCGCCCTGGGCGACTCGTTCACCTCCGGCCCGCTGATCCCGCCGTACGCGCCCGGCTCCGACCCCCGCTGCCTGCGCTCCTCGGCCAACTACGCCCAGCTCGCCGCCGACCGGCTGGGCGTCTCCGCGTTCACCGACGTCAGCTGCTCGGGCGCGGTCACCGCCGACTTCTACGAGTCCCAGCACTCGGGGGTCGCCCCGCAGTTCGACGCCCTCACCCCCGACACCGACCTGGTGACGGTGGGGATCGGCGGCAACGACTTCGGGTTCATCGACGTCCTCACCACCTGCGCCAAGCGCAGCCTGGAGAACCCGCTGGGCAACCCCTGCCAGCGCTACTACGGCGACGAGCTGGACCGGCGGGTGGAGGACCTGCGCGACGAGATCTCCGGTGTGTACGGGGAGATCGCCACCCGCAGCCCCGGCGCGACCGTGGTCGCGGTCGGCTACCTCCAGATCCTGCCCGAACGCAACGGCTGCTGGCCCCGGGAGCCCATCGCCCGCGGCGACGTGGCCTTCCTGGACGGGGTGCAGACCGCGCTCAACCGGATGATCGCCGAGGAGTCCGCCGCCCACGGCGCGGTCTTCGTCGACGTCCTGGAGCGCGGCCACGACATCTGCGCCCCGGCCGCCTCGCGCTGGGTGGAGGGGATCGTCCCGGCGAACTCCGCGGCCCCGGTGCACCCCAACGCCGCGGGGATGGCCGCGGTCGCCGACCGCGTCTCCGGCGCGCTGGGCGCTCCGACCCCCTAGCACGGTCCGACACGGTGGGTGACGGGGCCGGATCGGGCAAAAGGCGGTTGGCCATGGCCTGACCCGGTTTCATCACCCTCCGTCAAGGATGCTTTACCTTTTTTGGAGACCGATTAGACTACGGAGAGTGATTTCTCGTGGTGTCTGTGTGACGAATGAAATGGACGTCGTGACCGACCCATCCGTGTCGCAGGGACACGGACGCCGCGGCGAACCGACATTCGGCATGTGGAGGACCAGTGCGACTACCGCGACACCACGAGCGAACGCAGGCCTGTCGTCCCACGGACCCGGGGCGACAGGCCGCGCCCTCCCGGCGGCCCCGGGCGGGGGCGCGAGCGCTCACCGTCGCCGCCCTCGCCGCGGCGCTGGCGTTCGGCGCCGCACCCGGACTCGCGCAGGCGGCCCCCGCCGCCCCGGCGGCCCCGGGCGAGCGCGTCCACCAGCTCTCCTCCGCCACCGCGGAGCGGGCGATCGAGGCCGCCGAGTCCCAGAAGGGGACCCCCTACGCGTGGGGCGGCAGCAAACCCGGCGGCTTCGACTGCTCCGGGCTCGTCCAGTGGTCGTTCAAGCAGGCCGGGGTCAACCTGCCCCGGGTCGCCCAGGACCAGGTCGGCCACGGCACCCGGGTGAGCTACGCCAACGCCAGAAGGGGTGACCTCCTGTACTGGACCGACAGCGGCGGCTACGCCTACCACGTCGCCATCTACCTCGGCAACGGCCGCATGATCGACGCGCCCCGGACGGGCGACAAGGTCCGCGAGCGGGACGTCACCCGCTACAACCTCGCCGGAGCCGTGCGGCTGTGACGCCGCCCCCGCAGGCCGCGCGCACGGCGCCGGCGGCCGCGGGCACACGCTCTCCCGGGGGGTGACCCCGGCGGCCCGCACCCCGGACCCGGTGCCCTCAGTACCTCCGCCACCAGAGATTGACCGCGTAGTCCACCGCGGTCCCCGGATGGTCCGCGACGATCTCCGCGGCCAGGGCCGGAGGGAACTCGATCCCCACCACCGCCTCGAAGGCGCGGCGGTCGGTGAAGTCCCAGCGCATCGTCAGGGCCTCGCGCCCGAATCCGTGGGAGGACCAGAAACGCTCGACGGCGGCTGGGTCGTACGACGGCAGGGACCGTCGGAACCAGCCGCCGAACGTGGAGCGGGTCGCGTCGTTGTCGATCACGAACGCGACCCCTCCGCGGCGCATCACCCGCTCCAGCTCGGCCAGGCCGGGCTCGCAGCCGGGACCGAAGAAGTAGGCCCAGCGGGCGTGCGCGACCTCGACGACGGAGTCGGGGACGGGCAGCCGCTGGGCCACCCCGTTCAGCACCTCGACGTTGGCCAGCCCGGCCACCCGGGCCCGGGCCCGCGCCGCCAGCGCGGGGTGGGGCTCCACCCCGGTCACCCGGGCCGCGCCCGCGGCGAACCGGGGCAGGTGGAACCCGGTGCCGCAGCCGATGTCCAGCACCCGGGCGCCCGCCATCGGGCGGATGCGCCCCATCGCCGCCTCAATGACCCCGTCCGGGTCCACGGCGAGGTTCTCCAGCTCGTAGACGTCGGGGTTGCGCCAGATGTTGGGGCTGGGGACGGCCTCCCTGGGGATCATGACCGGAGAGCCTACTAGGGCGTCTTTCGGGGGGCGCGGGTCACCGGCACGCCGCGTTCACACGGCGGCCACGCACGGGGCGGCCAGGAGCGCATACCCTGTCCACGTGAGCGCTATCCAGGTACCAGACGCGCCCGTCGTCCTCTCGACGGCGTCGGTCTACCCTGAGAAGACCCCGGCCGCCTTCGAGATCGCCGCGAAACTGGGGTACGACGGCATCGAGGTGCTCGTCTCCTCCGACCCCGCCAGCCAGGACATCGACCTGCTGCGGCGGCTCTCGGACTACCACCAGATCCCGGTCACCGCAGTCCACTCCCCGTGTCTCGTCCTCACCCAGCGGGTGTGGGGGCGCGAGCCCTGGGGCAAGCTCGTCCGCTCCAAGGAGATGGCCGAGGCCCTGGGCGCCACGACCATCGTGGTCCACCCCGCCTTCCGCTGGCAGCGCGACTACGCCCGCGAGTTCGAGATCGGCGTCGCCCGCATGCAGGAGGAGACCGACGTCGTCTTCGCCGTCGAGAACATGTACCCGGTGCGGGTGCGCGACCGCGAGGTCGTGCCCTACGCGCCGAGCTGGAACCCCCTCGACCGCGACTACGCCGACGTCACCCTCGACATGTCGCACACCGCGATGTCGGGCTCCGACGCCCTGGACATGGCCAAGCGGCTGGGCGACCGGC
>NZ_JBJJBV010000003.1:0-75328 GCF_045446735.1 Nocardiopsis protaetiae | reverse complement strand
GCGGACGGGCTGCGCACCAGCTCCGGGGCCGCCCGCCCGGTGCCGCGCCTCGGCCTCCGGTACGGCGCTCGCGGCCCTGCGGCGGTCCCCGGTGGGCGGCCCGGCGGGCGGCGCGCCCGGGGCGGGTTCGCGGGTACCGGCGGGGGCGGGCGGTTAGGGTCGCCCCCATGAAGGCGATGGCGTTGCAGCAGTACGGCACGGAGGACTCCCTAGAGGAGGCGGAGCTGCCCGAGCCCAAGGTGGCCCCGGGCGAGGCCCTGATCGGCGTGCGGGCGGCGGGGGTCAACCCCGTCGACTGGAAGCTCGCCGCGGGCGGACTCGACCCGGTCATGGTCGCCGGGTTCCCCATGGTCCCGGGGTGGGACGTGGCCGGGGTGGTCGAGGCGGTCGGCTTCGACGTCCCCGAGTACCGGGTGGGCGACGAGGTCTTCGGCTACATCCGCAAGGACTGGGCGCAGAACGGCGCCTACGCCGAGCGGGTGTCGGCGAGCGTGCGCCTCCTCGCACCCAAACCGGAGTCGATGACCTGGGCGCAGGCGGCCGGGGCGCCCCTGGCGGGGCTCACCGCCCTCCAGGCGATCCGCCGGGTGGAGGTCCGCGAGGGGGACACGGTGCTGGTCCACGCGGCGGCGGGCGGTGTGGGCTCCATGGGCGTGCAGATCGCCCGGGCGCTGGGCGCCCGGGTCCTGGGCACCGCGAGCGAGCGCAACCACGAGTTCCTGCGCTCCCTGGGCGCGGAGCCGGTGGCCTACGGCGAGGGCCTGGTGCGACAGGTGCGCGCGCTGGCTCCCGCCGGGGTGGACGCGGTGCTGGACTTCGTCGGCGGGGGAGCGGCCGAGCAGAGCCTGCCCCTGACCGGTGGCGCGCAGCGGGTGGTGTCCGTCGCCGACGCGGAGGTGCAGAGGTTCGGCGGCCACTACGTGTGGGTGCGGCCCTCCTCCGAGGACCTCATCGAGCTGGGCGGGATGGCCGACGCCGGGGTGCTGACCGTGCACGTCGAGCACGAGCTGCCGCTGGCGGAGGCGGCCCGGGCGTGGCGGCTGAGCAAGGAGGGACGGACGCGCGGCAAGATCGTGCTGACCGTTTGATCGCCGTGTGGCCGGAAGCGGCCGGAATGAACCAAGTGTGCTCTGCGTCACATAGGCATGGATACCAGTGACCGCCGACGGGGGTCGGGCGGCGTACTCCGTCTCGCCGCGATCCCCGTCGCGGTGTTCATCGCCGGAACAGGGTGCATCGCGACCGTGGCCGCCCTCACCGCCTCACCGCTCTCGACCGTGCGGGTGACCGTGGGCCAGGAACCGGCCCCACCGGAGCAGGACCCCGACCCGCCCGACACCGCGGCGGAGGAGTCCGAGGAGCCGCGGGCACCGGCCCCCGACCCCGATGAGCCCGCCGACCCCGAGAAACCCGATGAGTCGGCCGAACCCGCACCGGATACCTCCGACCCGGACGCCTCAGCCCCCGAGGCCGCGGAACCGCGCGAGCCCGTCGCGCCGCAGTCACCCGAGAGCGGCCAGGACGCCGCCGGTTCGCACACCGCGAGCCTCCCGCCGGAGTCCTTCAACGGCGCGTACGTCTACCACCACCCGTTCGATGTGGTCGTGGAGGTCTGTTACACCGACCCCACCATCACCGACGGGATGGGCTCCCACGCCGCCGCACCCGCCGGGATGGAGTACCTCATCTACCGGCTCAACGTCACGAACCTGGGCGACGGCCCGGCCGTCTTCGACCCGGTCGACACCTACGGCATCACCACCGACGGCTCGATCTACCCCAGCGACCTCGACGCCGAGGTCACCGTGGCCTGGGACTACTTCTGGGGTCCCATCGCGCCGAACGAGACCGTCACCACGCACATCCTCTTCCTCGTCCCCACCGGGACCGAGATGGCCGAGGTCATGGTGGACGGCCTGAGTTCGCTCACTCCGAACTGAGCTCCCTCCCGGGGCGCCGCCCGACCGCCGCGCGCAGGCCCAGCAGCCACAGCACCCGGTCGTAGGCGCACAGGTGGTACACCACCAGCACCCCGGCGAACGCCAGCGCCGCCGTCACCGCCCCGGCTGCCGCCAGCGCGGCCGCGGAGCCGAACAGCACCGCCCACTCCACCAGCAGCCGCACCGGCCGGGGCACCGGCACCGGGGCGCGGCCCGACCGGGACGGGTCGTCGGGGACCGCGAACGTCCCCCACACCGTCGCCGCCAGCAGCGGCACGGCGACCGGCGCCGACCAGCGCAGGCCCGGCAGCAGGAGCCACACCGCGTAGCCCAGCGCCACCAGGGCGGTCAGCTCCAGCAGCAGCCGCACCACCAGCATCCACGGTCTCTGGGACACCACACGTCCTTTTGGGGGGCTGGAGGGCTCACGGGGGAACGGAGGGCTCTCGGGAGGGAGAACCGGGATCAGCGCGGGCGGCGGCGCAGGTCGATCTTGGCGTTGGCGCCGGTGTCCGGGTCCACCACGACCTCCTGGCCCGCGGCGATCCCCTCCACCAGCAGGTCGGCGTCGGTCGGCGCGGACCGCTTGACCACGCCCAGGGCGATCGGCCCCAGCTCGTGGTGGCGGGCCGAGGTGCCCACCCGCCCGATGGCGCGGCCGTCCAGCTCGATGGGGGAGCCCACCGCCGGCAGCCGCTCGGCGGTGCCGTCCAGGTGCAGCATGACCAGCCGCCGCGGCGGCCGCCCCAGGTTGTGCACCCGGGCCACGGTCTCCTGGCCGGGGTAGCAGCCCTTCTCCAGGTGCACCGCCCGGCCCACCCAGTCCACCTCGTGCGGGATGGTGCGCTCGTCGGTGTCCAGCCCCGGGCGCACCCGGTGGTGCTCGATCCGGTGCGCCTCGTAGGGCCACATCCCGGCCGGGCGGGTCCCGGCGGCGGTCAGTGCCTCGGCGACCTCCACCAGCCGGTCGGCGGGCAGGAACAGGTCGGTCTCGTCCTCCGCGACGCGCACCGGGACACCGTCCGGGTCGACGGCCTTCAGCGCCTCCGCCGCCTCGGGGCCCAGCAGGGTCAGCACGGCGCGCTCCCCGCTGAGGTCCGCCACCTCGACCCGCAGCATGAACCGCATCGAGTCCAGGAACTTCGCCAGCGCCGCGCCCCCGTCGGGCTCGGTGTGGATCCACGTCGTGGTGCCGTCGTCCACCAGCGACAGGTGGTGGCGCAGGTGTCCCTGCGTGTCCAGGACCAGCGCCTCGGTGCCGGTCCCGGGGGCCAGCCCCCGGGTGAGCTGGCTGGTGAGGTCGTTCAGCCAGGTGAGCCGGTCGGGGCCGGTCACCGTCACCACGCCCCGGTTGCTCCGGTCCACCCACGCGCTCGCCCGCTCGATGGCCCGGCCCTCGTGGGCCGGGTCGCCGTAGTGCGCGGCGACCCCGGAGTCGGGGGAGTCGGCGCTCACGGCGCCCGGTGTGCTCAGCAGCGGCGAAGTCATACCCCGAGACTATCCATCCGCGAGGGCGACCGAAAACAGGCCTCTGACCTGCGGTTTCTCCGACAGAAAAAACATTTGCCCCGAGGGTCCCACAGGACGTACCTTCGGTGTCACGCAGGAAAGGAGGTGGTCCAGAAGATGAAGTCTTTTAGGACTGGCGAGGTGGCCGTCCGCTAGGACGAGCTCGCGTTCGCGCGACGTTCGTTCGCAGCGAATCCCAACGGACACCCGGATCCCGGGCCGCCGGAAGTAGTCCGACCGGCCCCGCCCACACCGGCGGGAAGCGGCCCGGGGTCCGTTTCTTTTTCCCGGACCCCGCCCTCCCGGATCCCCGCCGACCCCCGGCGCTCGGCGCCGCCGGGTCCGCTACCGGTTCTCGGCGCCCTTGCCGACCTGCTTGAGCTGGGCCGACATGTACGAGCGCAGCGAGTGCCCGCGCGCCGCCAGGTCCCAGGCGTACCCCAGGGTCTCCCGGTTGTCGCCGAACAGCCCGTAGAGCCGGTGCGAGGCCGTCACGTCCAGGCCGGTCGAGGTGTGCAGCACCGCGTCCGTGGCCATCTCGACCCGGTTCGCGAACACGTTGCCCGCGTACGACTCCAGGAAGCCCTCGTTGTGCGCGATGAGCACCTCCAGGTGGACGATGGGCGCGTCCTCCCCGCGGCCGGCCATGTCCTCCTCCGACAGCGCCCGCCAGTAGCCGGACTCCTCGGTGATCAGGTCGCCCAGGGTCCCGTCCGCGTTCATCCGCCAGGCCGAGCTGCGGTAGTCGAGGTAGGGCAGGTTCGGCCGGTGTTCGAACACGATCTCCTGGCCGAACTGGAACTCCTCCTCGTCGGCGTAACCGGCGACGCCGACACCTTCCCAGCGGCCGATCAGGAAGGACAGTTTCGCCAGATCGGCGTGTACATCAGCGTGCATGACACCAGAGCGTAGCGCTCCCGGGAGGCGGGGCGGCCACCGCCATTCCGGGGTAGCCGACTGGACATGCCCAATTGGCCCCGCTTTCTCGGAGAACTGGTAAAGATGGGGGACGACGCGGTGTGTCCACGGGGCGTGTCGACCCGCCCGCGTCCCCTACCTCCAAAGCGCAAAGGGGCGGCCTGTGTTACTGGTGATCGGTTCTGTGCTGCTCGTGGTCGCGCTGGTCCTGCTCCCGCTCGCGGCCCTGGCCCTGCGCCGCTGGCGGCGCCAGCTGGGCCTGGCCCGGCTCGAACCGGCCTCCCTGGCCGCCCGGAACGGGCAGCGCGTCACGCTCACCGGGGTCGCGGCCCCCGGCCCCGCCGGGGCGGTCTCCTCCGGGCTGGCCGGTGTGGAGTGCGTCTGGCACGGCCACGAGGTGCTGCGCCACTACCTCCCCCTCCAGCAGGAGGGCGCGGTGCAGGAGCGCACCTGCGACTCCATCGCCGACTACGGCTCCGAGGACCTGTTCGGCCTGGTCGCCGAGGGTCGGCCGCTGGACGGCGAGCGGATCTTCGTCGACCCCCGCGAGGCCCCCCGCCCGCGGGGCGCCGAGCTGTGCCTGAAGCGCGTCGTGGGCCGCCCCCAGCCCGGTGTCGCCTCGCCCGCCGACGACCTGCTGCCCCGGGTGCGCGGGCGCATCTCCGGGGTGTTCCGCGGTGAGACCATCGAGTTCGAGTACCGGGAGTGGGTCATCCGGCCCGGCGCCCGGGTGCGCGTCACCGGTGAGCTGCACGCGCGGAACGGCCGCATCGTCCTGACGGCCCCGAGCGACGGCGCCCTCACCGTCGAACACGGCGTGGCCGAGCGCCCCCGGCACACCTCCCCGCGCCGCCGCGAGGCGCTGCTGGTCACGGTCGCCTTCGCGGTGACCGCCCTGTCCGGGGTACTCCTGGTCCTGCTGGGTCTGTGAGCGCCCGATAGGCTGGCCGCCATGCCCGCTTCCCTTGTGATCAAGGTCACGGCCGGTGCCGACGACCCCGAACGCTGCAACCAGGGCTTCACCGTCGCCGCCACCGCCGCGGCCTCCGGGGTGCCCGTCTCCCTCTGGCTCACCGGCGAGGCCGCCTGGTTCGCCGTCCCCGGCCGCGCCGAGGAGTTCTCCCTTCCGCACGCCGCCCCGCTGGCCGACCTGCTGGCCGTGGTCCTGGCGGCCGGGGGCGTCACCGTGTGCACCCAGTGCGCGGCCCGGCGCGACCTGACCGAGGACGACCTCCTGCCCGGGGTCCGCATCGCCGGGGCCGCCGCCTTCGTCGAGGAGATCACCGCCGACGGCGCCAGGCCCCTCGTCTACTGAGCCCGGCCCACCGCCCCTGGTATCGAGTCCCCGGACATGACGGTGCCCGCGCCCCGAAAGGGCGCGGGCACGGGAAACGGTGGGGGCTACTTCTTGCCCTGGTTGGCGACCGCCTCGATGGCGGCCTTGGCGGCCTCCGGGTCGAGGTAGGTGCCGCCGGGGACCTTCGGCTTGAACTCGTCGTCCAGGTCGTACACCAGCGGGATGCCCGTGGGGATGTTGAGCCCGGCGATCGAGTCGTCGTCGATCCCGTCCAGGTGCTTGACCAGCGCGCGCAGCGAGTTGCCGTGCGCCGTCACCAGCACGGTCTTGCCGGCGGCCAGGTCCGGCACGATCTCGTCGTACCAGTACGGCAGCGCCCGGTCGAGCACGTCCTTGAGGCACTCGGTGCGCGGCAGCAGCTCCGGCGGCAGGTCCGCGTAGCGGGCGTCCCCGGCCTGCGAGTACGGGTCGTCGTCGGCGATCGGCGGCGGCGGGGTGTCGTACGAGCGGCGCCAGATCATGAACTGCTCGTCGCCGTACTCCTCGCGCGTCTGCGCCTTGTCCTTGCCCTGGAGGGCGCCGTAGTGGCGCTCGTTGAGCCGCCAGCTGCGCCGCACCGGCAGCCAGTGCAGGTCGGCGGTCTCCAGCGCGAGGTTCGCCGTGCGGATCGCCCGCTTGAGCAGCGAGGTGTGCAGGATGTCCGGCGCCAGGCCGGCCTCCTTGAGCAGCTCGCCGCCGCGGCGCGCCTCGGCTTCGCCGGCGGCCGACAGGTTCACGTCCACCCAACCGGTGAACAGGCCCTTCGCGTTCCAGACACTCTCACCGTGTCGGAGCAGTACCAGAGTTCCCATGGGGCAAAGCCTAGTGCCTGGCGGTGAACGCCCTAGGGCCCGGGGCCGGGCGGTATCTCTTCGAACCTCCGCTTCGCTTCGGCCCACCCGTCGAGAACCAGAAGGTCTTCAACGGATGGCCTGACGGCCGCGGCCCTGCTACCTGGCTCGGCGCCCCTGGAAGGCGGGAATGGGTTTCAGGAGACGCGGCGGCCCCTGCGGAGAAGTCCTCGCTCACCCGTCGGGAATCAGAAGGTCCTCAACGGACGGCCTGCGGCCACAGGCCTCTCCTCGAAGACTTCGCCTCCAGGGCCTCCGGAACCCCGCCGGCGCCTCGCGGTCGTGTTCAACCGGAGTGGTCCGCGTGGTCGATGTGGTCCTTGGGTGCCAGGTGGGCGAACGCGCGCAGGTTGCGCATGTCGTGGCCGCGCTCGGCCCGCCAGAGCCACTCCTTGCGGATCGCGGAGGCGAACCCGCGCTCCAGCGCCCCGTTGAAGTTCTCGTCGGAGTAGGTGAGCACGCAGCCCAGCAGCCGGTCCACCTCGTCGGGGGTGACCCCCTCCAGCGGCAGCCGCCCGCGGATGTACACGTCGCCGACCTCGTCGGCGGAGAACGCCATCCCGTACATGTCGGAGTTCTTGCGCATGAGCCACAGGTAGAACCCGGCGTGGTTCTCGTCCGGCTGCCGGCAGAAGAACGAGGTGAGGGTGAGGCTGTGCGGTCCCGCCTCCAGCCACACCAGGGTCTTGAGCTTGGCCTTGCCCGGCAGGGTCACCAGGAACGACCCCTCCCGGGGCTGCTCCACCTCCAGCCCGGCCTCGGCCACCGCGAAGGTGATCGCCTCGATCGCCGCCGTGCGCGCCGCTCGTTCTCCCACGTTCGTTCCGCTCCTCCCGTTACCGCGCCGCGCGTCAGCGCGCGGCGGCCAGCGACAGCCCCGCGGGCACCGCGTACGGGGTGATGCTCGTCCGGTACACGTCGAGCAGGTCGTCCACCGTCCGGTCCCAGCCCAGGGTGGCCGCGTGCGCCGGGGCCGCCTCCGCCAGCCTGTCACGTCGGGCGGGCTCGGTGATCAACCGGTGCAGCACCGTGGCGTAGTCGGACGGGTCGTGCCCGTCCACCAGCACCCCCGAGCGGTCGCCGACGGCCGTGGTCAGCCCGCCCACCCGGGCGGCCACCACCGGCGTGCCACAGGCCTGCGACTCCACCGCGACCAGCCCGAACGACTCCGAGTGCGAGGGCACGACCGTCGCCGTGGCCGCCCGGTAGTAGTCGGCCAGGCGCTCGCGCGTCTGCGGCGGCTCCATGCGGATCACGTCGGCGACGCCCAGCGAGCGCGCCAGGTCGGCCAGCATCCGGGGTTCGCGCATACCGCCGCCGGACAGCCCGCCGACCACGCCCACGACCAGGCGCGAGCGCAGCGACGGGTCGCGTTCGATCAGGTGGGCGGCGGCGCGGACGAGCACGTCCGGGGCCTTGAGCCGCTGCACCCGGCCCACGAACAGCAGCAGCTCGGTGTCCGGGGCCAGCCCGATCCGCTCCAGGGCGGCGCGCCGCGGACCCGGGGTGAACACGTTCAGGTCCACACCCGGCGGGATCACGCTGATCTGGTGCTCGCAGGCCCCGTAGTGGTCCTTGAGCTGGCGGGCCTCGTCGTAGGTGTTGGCGATGAGCCGGTCGGCCTGGTGCACGAGCTGGTCCTCGCCGTGCACCCGCGCCTCCGGCTCGGGCACGTCGCCCTCGGCCAGCGCGGCGTTCTTGACCCGCGCCATGGTGTGCATCGACTGCACCATCGGCACGTTCCAGCGGCGGGCCGCGGCCACCCCGGCCTTGCCCGACAGCCAGTAGTGGCCGTGCACGAGGTCGTAGCGGCCGGGTTCGTCGCGGGCCTCGGTGCGCAGCATCCCGAAGATGAACGGGCACAGGTACTCGGCGAGGGTGTTCTTGTCGAGGTGGCCGTAGGGTCCGGCGGCCAGGTGGCGCACGGACACCCCGGGTGCCAGTTCGACGACCGGCGGCAGGTCGGGGGAGGTCGCCCGGGTGAACACGTCGACGGCGACGCCGCGCTCGGCCAGCCGCCGGGCCACCTCGACCACGTAGACGTTGAGGCCGCCCGCGTCGCCGGTGCCCGGCTGGTCCAGCGGAGAGGTGTGCAGGCTGACCGTCGCCACCCGGGACGGAAGTGCCGCAGATCCTTCCACGGGAACGATTCCAGACACCGCCGGTCCTCTCAGGTCGTGTTCACACCTTTGTCATCAACAGCGACGAAGGTACACAGTGTTCCTGAGCGGATGGTCCGAGGGGGCGGGTGTTGACGGCCCGGATCCTAGGGTGTAACGGTCCAGCCCGACACCAGGAAGTCGATGGTCGCGGGCAGTGCGGGCCCCCACGGGTCGACGGCGCCGGGCGCGGAGTGATCCCTGCCCGGGGTGCGGGTGGCGACCGTCATACCGCGCTCGGCCAGGGTCTCGGCCAGGGGCCCGGTGTCGTCGCCGACCAGCAGGAACCGCGTGGCCTCGGGCTCGGCGACCTCGCCGCCGGCCGGGTCCCACAGCACCGCCTGGGAGACCTCGCGGGAGGCGGCCGCGGCCGGTGCCGCGTCGCCGGCGCCGCCGACCGCGCGCAGGGTGCGCGGGCGCGCGTGCGCGCCCTCGACCGCGCGCACCGCGGCGCGGGTGAGGACGGTGGGCGCCCCGTCGGTGCGTTCGGGCACGGCGACCACGAACTCCACGCCGGTGCGGCACATCTCGCGGTCCAGCGCGGCCCGGGCACCGTCGTCCACGGCGCCGCGGTGGTCGGTACCAGCCCCGTGCAGCAGGTAGAGGACGGGCAGGTCGGCGCTGTCGGGCCCGACCGGTCTGCGGATCCACAGCTCCCGCTCGCCGCCGGGCGCGGTCTCGTCGGGGATGGTGGCGACCTCGGCCGGGGCGGACTGGACGCAGGCGGAGACCTGGCCGGGCCGGGGGAGCGGGGCGGGCAGGCTCCCGCCCGCGGGCGGCAGCAGGGCGCTGCCAGCCAGGGCCGGATCGGGGCCCAGGTGGGCGCCGACCCGTTCCACGAGTCCTTCGGGCGGCAGGGCGGCGAGCGCGGCGGCGGCCACGGCGACCAGGCCGGAGGAGACGAGCACAAAGGTGCGCTGGGAGAACGTGGAGAACACCGGGTGGCCTCGGAGGGGCTCGGGGGTCAGGGGCATCCCGTCGAAGAACCGGGGATGTCACTCATGGTAATCATCCGGCTGTTCTCCGTGTGGGAAATGCCGACTCCCGTCCCCTGCGACGGCCGTCACACCGCCAGCGCGTGCCGCAGCCGCAGGTCCTCCGGGTAGGGGCGCAGGTAGGTCTGCACGCGGAGCCACTCCGGCCCGTCCGCCTCCCCGTGGTGGCGCAGCAGCGCCACCGGCAGGCTGAGCGGGGCCCGCTCCTCGCGGTGGTCCTCGATCGCGGCGAGCAGGTCGTGCCTGCGCGCGTCGTCCAGGCCGTCGCTGATCATCCCGAACGCGTGCTGGAGCGCGTTGGCGTGCCTGCCCCGGCTCGCCCGCACCGCCAGCGCCCGGTGGAAGGCCTCCGTGTACTCCCGCCGGACCCCCTCCCGGTCGGCCGCCCCGGCCCGGGCCGCGATCCGGCCCGTCTCCCGGTACCCCTCCGGGGAGTGCGCCATCAGCTGGAGCTTGTGCCGGGTCTGGAAGGCCACCAGGTCGCGGGGCCGCCAGTCCGACTCCCACAGTGCGCGCAGCCGGGCGTGCGCGAAGACCCGCTCCACGAACGCCTCGCGCAGCGCCGGGTCCGACAGCCGCCCCTGCTCCTCCACCGGCAGGGCGGGCAGCAGCTCGGTGAGCCGGGCGGCGAACGCGCCGCGCCCCTTGCCGTCCACCCGGTGCCTGTCCTCGTCGAACACCGGCAGGGCCAGCAGTCCGCAGCTGGGCGACTTGTTCTTGAGCACGTACCCGTCCAGGCCGCGCAGCTCCTCCAGCCGGGCGTCGGCGATGCCCGCCAGCTCGTCGGTGCGGTCCGAGCCGTCCCCGCTGGAGATCACCCGGTCCTCGTCGCCGCGCCGCTGGAGGTGCAGGGTGGGCCGCGGGGTGCCCAGGCCGATCTCGGCCTCCGGGCACACCTCGGTCCACTCCACGTACCGGTCGAGCTCGTCGGTGAGGAAGCGGTACCGCGAATGCCCGCCGTTGTACCGGACGGGGACGCCCAGCAGACAGCTGGACGCTCCGATTCGGGGTTTGACCTCGGTGTTCACGGCTGCTTCGGTTTTCGTGTCCATGCCCTGGCCCTACCCGTTCTCCGGCGTGCGGCCACCGGCCGCGACGATATCGGTCACTCACCGTGTCATTCGTGGCGCGGAGGGTGGAAGGATGGGGTGTCGTGCACCACACTTTCCTGCTGTTCACCCAAGACCTGCGCCTGCACGACCACCCCGCGCTGGCCGCCGCGCTGCGCGAGGCCGGGGACACCGGGGCCGTGCTCCCGGTGTTCGTCCTGGATCCCGCGCTACTGCGCCGGTCCGCCCGCAACCGGGTCCGCGCGCTGCTCCACGCCCTGGCCGACCTGCGGGCCGGGCTGCGCGACCGCGGCGGCGACCTGGTCGTGCGGCGCGGCGACACGGCGGCCGAGGTCGCGGCCCTGGCCCGGGAGACCGGCGCGGCGACGGTGCACCTCACCGACGGGGTGACGCACACCGCCGCCCGGCGGGAGGAGAGGCTGCGCCGCGCCGGACTGCGGGTGGTCGCCCACCCCGGGCTCACCGTGGTGCCGCCCGGCGACGTCACCCCGGCCGGCGGCGACCACTACAAGGTGTTCACCCCCTACCTGCGGGCCTGGGAGGCGCTGCCCTGGCGCGCGGTCCTGCCCGCGCCCGAACATGTGCCCCTGCCCGCGGGGGTGGACCCCGGCGACATCCCCGAGCGGGTGGACGAGGGGCGCGGGGAACTCGCTCGGCGACCGCTCGTCGCGGGGGAGGAGGCCGCCCGCGCCCGGCTGCGCTCCTGGCTCGACGGCGGACCGGCCCACTACGCGGACCGGCACGACGACCTGCCCGCGGCGGCCACCTCCCACCTGTCCGCCGACCTGCGCCTGGGCTGCCTGTCGCCGCTGGAGGCCGCCCGCGGCGCCCGGGGTGCCCCCGGCGGGGAGGCGTTCGTCCGCCAGCTCGCCTGGCGCGACTTCCACCACCAGGTCACCGCGGCCTTCCCCGACATCGCCGTGCGCGACTACCGGCACCGGGACACCCGCTGGCGCGAGGACCCGGCGGCGCTCAAGGCGTGGAAGGAGGGGCGCACCGGGGTGCCCATCGTGGACGCGGGCATGCGCCAGCTGCTGCGCGAGGGGTTCATGCACAACCGCACCCGCATGATCACCGCCGCGTTCCTCACCCGCACCCTGGGAATCCACTGGCGGGCCGGGGCCGGGCACTTCGCCGACCACCTGCTGGACGGGGACGTCGCGAACAACTCCGGCAACTGGCAGTGGGTCGCCGGGACCGGCAACGACACCCGGCCCAACCGGGCGTTCAACCCGCTGCGGCAGGCGCGCCGGTTCGACCCCGACGGCGTGTACGTGCGCCGGTACGTCCCCGAGCTGGCCGACCTGCCCGGCCGCGCCGCGCACACGCCGTGGACGGCGGCGGCCCCGCCCGCGGACTACCCGCCGCCCATCGCCTCCCCCGGGTCCTGAACCCGGGACCGCGACGGTGGCCTCGCAGCCTCACTGGACGCAGAACTCGTTGCCCTCCACGTCCAGCATCACCACGTGGTGCGCCCCCGGCTCCTGGACCGTGCGCACCGCCGTCGCGCCCAGGCCCACCAGGCGCTCGGCCTCGGCGTCGCGCCGCTCGGGGCCCACGTTGATGTCGACGTGCCAGCGGTTCTTGACGGTCTTGGGCTCGGGCACCTGCTGGAACAGCAGGCGGCGGCCGCTGGCCCGGTCGCGCACGGCGGCCGCGGTGATCCACGCCCGTCGGCCGTTCACCAGGGTGGTGTGCTCCTCCAGTTCGATGACCCCGTCGGCGGCCAGCCGCTCGATGAGGTCCTGGTGGTCCTCCACCTCGTACCCCAGGGCCGCCGACCAGAAGGCGGCCATCCGGTGCGGTTCCGCGCAGTCCACGGCGAGCTGCCAGTCGTGTGCCATGTTCGCTTCCCTTCGGTACGGGTCCCTGAGGCCTTCCTACCGCGCGGGGGCGACGATCGGGGCGCTCGCGCGGCGCGCGCCCGGGAGGGGCGTCGGGAAGGGCTGTCAGGAGGGGTCGAAGGCGGCCCGGAAGGTCGCGAACGCCGCGTCGTCGAACAGCACGATCCGGATCTGCGGGACCCGCACCGGCGCGCTGTGCAGGGCCTCGGCGGTGATCCGGGCGGCGTCCGCCATCGGCCAGCGGTACACCCCGGTGGAGATCGCCGGGAAGGCCGCCGACTCCGCGCCCAGCTCGGCGGCCACCCGCAGGGATTCGGTGTAGCAGGAGGCCAGCACGGCGGAGCGGTCCTCGGTGGTGCTGTACACCGGGCCGACGGTGTGGATCACCCAGCGGGCGGGCAGCAGCCCGGCGGTGGTCGCCACGGCCCGCCCCGCGGGCAGGCCGCCGCCGTAGTGGGAGGCGCGCAGCGCCCGGCACTCCTCCAGGACGGCCTTGCCGCCCCTGCGGTGGATGGCCCCGTCCACCCCGCCGCCGCCCAGCAGGGAGCTGTTGGCGGCGTTGACGATCGCGTCCACCCGCTGTTCGGCGATGTCGCCCTTGACGACGGTGATCCGGCTGCGCTCCTGGGTGCCCATGGCCCTCGTCCCCCGGTTCCGGCACGGCTACGGTGTGGGGCGGCAGTATCCCACCACGCGGCGGATCGGGAGCGGAGAAGACGCGAATCACCTCACGGATACCTCAGGTCGCACCGGCGTCAGGAGTCCGGATCGGGACGTCGGCCTTTCGGGTTCGGGGGCCGAGAACCCTTGCCCCGTGGGACACCACGATTTAACGTGGGGGTACGACGGCGTGTAGTACGACCACAAGTAGACTTGAGGGCATGAATCGGCTCGGCGAACTTGAACGCGCGGTGATGGATGTACTGTGGGCACGAGATGAACCAATGACGGTTCGTGAGGTCGGTCGAGAGCTCGCCGAACGGGATCTCGCTCACACGACCGTCATGACCGTGCTCGACCGACTGGCCAAGAAAAAGGTCGTGTCCCGGGCACGCGAAGGTCGTGCGTGGCGGTACCGCCCGGCAGCCAGCCGGGAGACCTATGTGTCCGAGCTGATGTTCGACGCTCTCGGGCAGACCGGTGATCGTGACGCGGCCCTGGCCGCCTTCGTCCAGTCCATGGACGGCAAGGAGGCGGAAGCGCTCCGGCGCGCACTCGCGGAAATCGATCAGCCTAGGAACTAGCCCGTATGGTCAGTGCCGCCCTCCTCACAGTCGTCGCGCTCGGCTGTCTCGTCGCCATGGCGCTCCTGCACCGGGCGAAGTGGCCCTCGCGCGGTCCCTACACGGCCGTGATCACCTGGCAGGCGCTCGGCCTCGCCTGGGGTGTCTCCACCATCGGCGCGCTCCTGGCCTTCGGACTCTCCTCGTACCGGTTGGGCGCCGCGGGCGGACTGCTCGCCCTGGTCACCGACATCGTCACCGGCCGCCTGGTCCTGGCCGAGCTCGCCCAGGGCGCCCAGGGCGTGCTGCACCTGGTGGCCGTGCTGCTGGCCGTCGTGCTCACCCTGGTGCTCTTCTACGGTCTGGTCTCCTCCTTCGTGCACGTGGTGCGGGTTCGCCGACGCCACCACGACCTGCTCGAACTCGTGGCCCGCGACCACCCCGACGTTCCCGGGGCACGGGTCATCGAGCACCCGGCCGCCGCCGCGTACTGTCTTCCGGGCGTGCTCCGCTCCCAGGTCGTGATCAGCGAGGGCGCCCTCGCCGTCCTCGACAACCGGGAGCTGGCGGCCGTCCTGGCCCACGAGCACGCCCACCTGCGCGAACGCCACGACCTGGTGCTGCTGCCGTTCTCCTCCCTCAAGCGCGCCTTCCCCCGGGTGCGGCTGGTGCGCGCCTACTACGAGACCGTCGCGCTGCTCATCGAGATGTGCGCCGACGACCAGGCCCGCCGCACCAGCTCCTCCCGCGAGCTGGCCATGGCGCTGCTGCGCTTCGGCGCCGCCGGACCCGCCCCGGTGCCCGCCGGGGCCATGGCCGCCGTCAAGGAGTCCGAGCCCGGGGTGATGCGCCGGGTCAACCGCCTGCTGCGGCCCGACGACGAGCTCCCCTACCACGCGGGCGCCGTCATCATGGGGGCCTCGGCCTTCCTGCTGGCCTCGGTCACCTGCCTGTGGCACATCACCATCTGAGCCCTCGGAATTCGGGCCCTCGGACGGGCCCTTCACGCGGATCCTGAACCGGCATCCCTCCTCTCCGCCGGTGTGACCTTCCCCGGACCGGCCCGCCGCCGGGCACGATTCGCACCCGCGGGCCGTTTACCGTGGAGGACGGGCGGACCTCCCGTTCCTCACGAGCGCGTCGGGAGTGTGTTGTGGCAATGATCTGGTACGTCATCTACCTGGTCACCTTCGTGGCCAGCCTGTACGCCCTGATCGAGGCACTGCGGACACCGGCCGAGGCCTTCGCCATCATGGACAAGCAGACCAAGAAGCTCTGGGTCACCCTCACCGGTGTCGCCACCGGCCTCTCCGCGCTCGCGGTGTTCTTCAACGTCGCCATCTTCATCCTGTTGTGCCTGGTCGCCACCCTGATCTTCCTGCTCGACGTGCGCCCCGCCGTCAAGGGCGTGGGCGGTGGCCGCAACGAGGGCCCCTACGGCCCCTGGTAGGCCTTCTCCAGCTCCGTGAGCATCCGGCGCAGCGCCTGTGAGTACGCCGGGTCGCCCGTGTAGTACGAGTGGCCCAGGATCTCCGGGCGCCGCGCCTCGCCTGGCAGCGCGTCGTAGGAGCGGGGGTCGGGCAGTGGTCGCTCCGGCTCCACCACCGCGGTTCTCGGCTCCACCGCCGTCTCGGCCCCTGGCGCCGTCCCCGGTCCCGGTCCCGGCTCCGTTCCCGGTCCCGGCGCCGTTCCCGGTCCCGAACGCATCCGCACCGGCCCCGCGATGGCGTCGGTGGTCCGCCACAGGTTGCGCCACCCCGCCACCCGGCCGTGCAGGTCCGCGAACGGCTCCGGCCCGAAGAACGCGGGGAAGTACCGCGCGTACAGCCGGTCCAGCGGTGACCCGTGCGTGATCAGCGCGACCCGGCCCAGGCAGTCGTCCGGCAGCTGCCACACCGTCGCCGCCGCCAGCACCGACCCCTGGGAGTGGCCCGACAGCACCACCGCCGTGCCCTCCCGGGTCATCCGCGCCACCCGCGCCACCAGCTGCGGCACCGCCCGCTCGGCGTACGACGGCGGGGCCAGCGGGTGCGCCACCCGCGGCCAGAACGTGCCCACGTCCCACAGGGCGCCCACCGCCTGCCGGGTCGGCCGGTCCCGGTAGGCGCTGCGGCCGATCCACACCAGCGCGACCAGCGCCGCCCCGCCCAGCAGAGACCCGGCGCCGATGAGCACCGACACCGCGCCCTGTGCGAGCACCCGGGTCCGGTCGGCCACGGCGGCCGCCGCGGGCTCGGGCCCGTTGGGGGTCAGGTGCCCGGTCAGGACCGAGTACAGCACCAGGGCGCCCAGGGCCACCGCCGGGACCAGCAGCGCCACCAGCACCCCGGGCAGCACCTCCGTCATCCGGCCCAGGGCCCGCGCCTTGGCGATGTCCCAGGTCCGGCGGTCGCGCACACTGCGTTCGTAGTCCTCGGTGACCGCGGCCAGGTGCGCCCGGGTGCCCCGCCGCAGCCGCACCGCGAGCACCGCCGCCACGGCCACCGCCAGCACCGCCTCCAGCGCGATCGCCAGCTGGAGCCAGGAGTACACGGTGGGGGTCTCCAGCGGCAGGCAGTCCGCCCCGGGGGTGGACAGCGCCCGGCAGCCGCTCAGCCACTGCGCCCCCTGGTACACCGCCGCGGCCGAGAACGCCCCGCCGGTCAGCGCGCCCAGCGCCGCCGTGGCCGGTCCGGCCATGCCGCGCATCGCCGCCCCCCGGTGCGCCCGGGCCGAGGCGTACAGCACCACCGCGGCCGCCAGGGTCAGCAGCACCAGCGCCACCTGCACGGTGAACAGGGCGTTGAGCACCGACGCGTGCCCGGGCAGCCGCCCCTGGGCGACCCACCCCGGCCGCGGCCACAGCACGTACACGGCGGTGGCGGCGAGCAGCGCCAGGGTGGTGTCGCGCAGCAGCCGGCACAGGCGGTCGGCCCGCGCGTTCCACCGCGGGTCCACCCCGGGCACGAGCGCGCTGGCCGCGCTCACCAGGGACACCGCGCCCAGCGCCCCGACCAGCGCCGCGCCCCACGGCCGGGCGGGGCCGCCCGCCGTGTCGTACAGCAGCGCGGGCACCGCCACCAGCAGCGACAGCACCCCCAGCGACACCGCGATGTGCGCCGACCGCAGCCGCGCCATGATCTCGCTGTTGCGCCACAGGTCGGGGTGGCTCAGCGGGGCCTTGGGGTCGTACACCGGCGGCGCCGAGGTGGAGACCACCTCGTAGTCGGCGGCGGTGCGCCGCGACAGCCGCCACAGCACCGCCACCACCGCCAGCGGCACCAGCGAGCCCACCGCCAGGGCGGGGCCGGTCGCCGACAGCACCGAGTCCGGCGACGCCCAGAAGGACAGCCACGGCCGCGCCCGCACGCACTCCTCGCCCAGCCCGGCGGCGCACTGCCAGCCCAGCAGGTCCACGCCGATCCCGGCGGCCGCCACCGTGATGAGCACGGTCAGGGACAGCGCCAGCAGCCGCATCCCGGCCCCGTACACGTTGTCGGCGACCCGCGCCGCCCCGCGCAGGTTGCGGGTGGCCCGCCCCGGGCGCATCCAGTACGCCACGTTGACCAGCATGAACGGCAGCAACAGCAGCCAGAAGGCGCGCGAGGCGCTGCCCGAGGTGAGGTTGCCCCAGGCGAAGATCTCCCGCCGCACCCCGGGCACGGTCTCGGTGTCCGCGCCCCGCCGCCAGCGGAAGAACCCGGCGAGCCGGTCGCCGCCCACCCGCATGGCGGGCTCGACGTCCAGCAGCTCCTCGGCCTGGCCGCCGCTGACCCCGTGCACGCGCAGCTCCACCCGCCGGTGCCCGGGCCCGGTGGCGGAGTCGGCGCCGCCGGGGTGCGCGCCGGGGACGCCCGCGGGCGCCGGTGGCCCCGCAGCCGCGGGGGAATCGGGGGATGGGAGGTCGGTGGCGGTGGAGAGGGGACCGAGGGAGGAGAGGGGCTCAGTGGGGTCCGACATGACTGCATCCTGCCACGCTCCGTGTCCGGGCGACAGCGCCGATCCCGCACCTGTGGACAACTCCGCGCACCCCGCCCCACCACGGCGGCGGCCCCCGCCGCCCCGCGCCCCGCCGGCCTCCGCGAGCGCCGCCGTCCTCACCGTTCCCGGGGCCGCTCCGCGCCCGGCCGGTTCCCGGGCACACCGCTCCCCACCGGCCGCCCACCGGTGCCCCCGGTCCGCGGCCGTCGCCTAGTCCACCAGGGAGAGGTCGTCCACGGCCCAGGTGTTGCAGGCGCCCGGGGTCTGCTCCTCCCAGCCGGCGAGCGTCCAGTGCACGCTGTTCTCCGCCGAGCCGTGCGTGCGCTCCCGCTCCGGGCCGCCCTCCCGGTCGGCGGTCGCCCTGGCGTCGGTGAGCAGGGTGTCCAGGTCGGCGTCGGTCAGCGGGTAGCCCACCCGCACCGAGCCCAGGAACGCCCCGGCCAGGCAGTTCGCCTGCAACTCGCTGCGCCGCGTCCAGTCGTTGCGCGCGATGTCGCCCTGCTCCAGGTCCCGCTGCTCGTGGTAGTACTCCAGCAGCCCCGACTCGCCCTGCACGTGGTGCCCGTACTCGTGGGCCAGCAGCGAGGCGTACACGACCCCGTTGCGGGCCCCGTTCCACTTGTCCACCACGTCGGTGATCCCGATGTAGATGCTCGTGCTCGCCCGGCAGTAGAACGCACCCGCCTGCGACGGGTAGCTCCGGCAGGGGCTCACCCCCGGCTCGTCCCAGAACACCCGGCGCGGCGGCGTGAACGGGATGCCCGCCCGCGCGAACTGGGTGCCCCAGGCGTCGTCCAGGCAGTCCGCGACGGCGTGCAGGAACGCCCCCATCGACTCCCGGTCGTCCACGTCCAGCTCCGGCGCCGGGCACGGGCGCGGGCTCAGCCGCCCCGTCGCGTACAGCGGGTTGGCGACCAGCGCCGCCTGCCCCGTGGGCCGTTCGGGCAGCTCTACCTCCGGCAGCGGCCCCGAGCGTTCGCCGCCCGAGGGACCCCAGCCGACCTTCTCGTCGGAGTCGGTGGCCGGGAAACCCGACCCGTCCGCGGTGGTGCTCCCACCGGAGTCCTCGACGGTCGTCCACGACAGCAGGGTGAGCGCCAGCAGGACCACCAGCAGACCGGTGACCATCGCGAACACACGGCGGTCGGTGCGCCGCGCCCGCTCCGCGGGGGACATCTCACCCGAACCCGGCACCGCCGACCGTCCCGTCCTCACCGGGCCGACCGGCCCGACCCGTGCACCGCCACCGTCACTGCACCAGCTCCTCGGGGGCGTTCCAGGTGTTGCACACGCCCGGGTCGATCCGGTCCATCCCGTGCGCGGTCCACAGCCGGCCGTTCTCCCCGCTGCCGTGCGTGTGCCCCAGGCCCCGGTCCGAACGCCGGACGACGTCATCGAGGATATTGTCCCGGCCCCGCGCACCGAATCCCAGGTGCTCCTCGGCCGCCCCGAAGAACACCCCGCCCAGGCAGTTGGCCTGAAGTTCGTTGCGGCGGGTCAGCTCGTCGGCCGTCGCCCGCGGCACCCCCGCCCGGGCCGAGTGGAACTCCGCCAGGATCCGCGACTGCCCCTGCACGTGGTGCCCGTACTCGTGGCTGATGATGAACGTGTACGCCTCCGGCCGCTCACTGCCCGCCGACGCCTCCACGATGTCCTCCACCCCCAGGTAGAGGCCCTGGTTGGCCTGGCAGTAGAACGCCGCCGTGTTCCCCGACGGGAACGCCCCGCAGGGGCTGTGCCCCTCGGTGTACCAGTACACGCGGTTGGGCGCGGTGAACTCCATCCCCGCGTCCGCGAAGTAGGAGCCCCAGGCCCGGTCCAGGCAGTCGGCGATGGTGTGCACGAAGCCCTCCACCGACGCCGGGTCCTCCTCGTCCAGCGCGGGCGCCTCGCAGGTGACCTCGCCCAGCTCACCGGCCAGGTAGAGCGGGTTGTCGGTGAGGGCCGACCCTCCCGTGGCCGGCCTCCCGTCGCCCCCGTCGGCGATCGCGTCCCCCAGCGGCACCGGGTGCGACCAGGCGGCGTCCGTGCCCGGCAGCATCGCGGAGATGGCCAGGAACCCGGTCAGGGCGACCGCCGCCAGCCCGGTGCCCAGGGTGAGCGACACACCGATCCCCATCCGCTGGAAGAACCCGGGCCGCTCCGACCAGTCCTCGACCGGGGGTCCGCCCCTCACCGGCCGGACCCTTCCGCACTCCGGTCCCGCCGGGGCACCGGTGCCGTGCGCGGACCGCCCGGGGACATCGCGGACCGGGGGGACCGGATAGGCTCTCGCATCATGTGGTGGGTCGGCTCCTGGCGCCAGGCCGTCGCGGCTGCGGCGGCCCTGTTCGTGTTCTCCTCGCTGCCGGTGGCGCCCGCCGCGGGGGCGGTGGACGCGGCCCGCGCCGCGACGGTGGCGACACCGGCCACCACAGTACCGGCCGCCGGTCCGAGCGTCATCGGGCACCGGACCGCCGCCGACCCCCTGATCACCAACACCGTTGAACTCGGCCTGGACGCGCTGGGCGTCCTGCACGCCGAGGAGACCATCACGTTCGAGGGCCCGGCCCCCGACGTGTTCGTCCGCGGCCTCACCGAGACGATGCTCTACGACACCGAGCACGACCGCCGGTTCGAGGTCTCCGGGGTCGAGGTCGCCGGCCCCGACGGGCGGGCGCTCGACGCCGCGGTGGAGCACCGGGACGGCGCGCTCGTGGTGGAGATCCCCACCCGCGGCCTGGACGAGGTCGTCCTCACCTACCGGGTCGGCGGGACCGTCAGCGAGATCTCCCAGGGCGTCCAGATGGAGTGGCGCGCCATCGGCGCCTACAGCCACACCGTCGAGGCGACCGACGTCACCGTCACCGCACCGCTGCCGCCCGAGGCGCTGTCCTGCCTGGCGGGCGAACCGCGCAGCGCCATGTACTGCACCGCCTCCGACATGGGGCCCGAGTCCGCGGTCGCGCACTTCCTCCAGGCCGACATGGCCCCCGCCGACCGCCTGGACATCGTCGTCAACTACCCGCCCGGCACCGCCGAGGGCGAACCCATCCTCACCCGCCGCTGGTCGCTGGTGTCGGCCTTCAAGGTCACGCCCGCCACTGCCAGTGTGTTCGGGGTGCTGCTGGTCGTCCTCGTCGGCGGCCTGGCCGTGCTCATCCGGGTCCGCGGCCGCGACGAGCGCGCCCTGCGCAAGGAGGCCGCGGCGGGCGACCACGCCCCCGTCACCGAGGAGCACGGCCGGGTGCGGTTCGCCCCGCCCGACGACGTCCACCCCGGCCAGATCGGCACGCTCATCGACGAGCGGGTGGACATCGCCGACCTCACCGCCACCGTCCTGGACCTGGCGGTGCGCGGCTACATCCGGGTGGAGGAGCAGCCGCACGAGCACTTCACCTCCGTGGACTGGCGGCTCGTCCGCCTGGACGGCCCGCCCGGGGAGACCCTGCTGGCCTCGGAGTGGCTGCTGCTGGACGCCCTGTTCGGGGACCGCCCCACGGTCAAGCTGTCCCGGCTGGGCTCGCCCCGCGCCTCCGCCGACTTCCCGGCGCGCATCGACCGGGTCCGCGAGGAGCTGTACCGCGACATGGTGCGGCTCAAGTGGTTCGTCCGCTCGCCCAACCGGGTGCGCACCGTGTGGAGCACCGCCGGGATGGTGGTCACCGCCGTCGGCGTGATCCTCACCGTGGCGCTGGCGGCGTTCACCACCGCCGCCTTCACCGGCCTGGCCGTGGTCATCGCCGGTGCCGCCATCACGGCCGGCGCCCAGTACATGCCGGCCAAGACCAAGCTGGGCAGCTCCGTGTACGCCCACACCGTGGGCTTCCGGGACTACCTGCTCAGCCCGCGCGCGGAGGCGGTGCCGCCGGGCCAGCGGGTCGAGCTGTACTCGCGCTACCTGCCCTACGCCGTCATCTTCGACGACGTCGACCGGTGGGCCGAACTGCTGGCCGCGGCGGCCCTGGCCGACCCGGAGGCAGGCGCGCCCCAGGGCGACCGGCTGCACTGGTACACCGGTCCGCGCGAGTGGCGGATCGAGGACTTCTCGGACTCCATCAGCGCGTTCGTGGTGTCCCTGACCGGCATCATCACCAACACCCGCAGGCTGCGGGTGCTCAACCAGCTCCAGCGTTCCGAACGCCGGTAGAGGAGAAAAAGGGGGGAGCGGCCCATGCGCTCGGTCGTGCAGCGGGTGTCGCACGCGTCGGTGACGGTGGACGGCGAGGTGGTCGGGGAGATCACCGGACCCGGCCTGATGGCCCTGGTGGGGGTGACCCACACCGACACCGAGGCCGACGCCGCCAAGCTCGCCCGCAAACTGTGGACGCTGCGCATCCTGAAGGACGAGAGGTCCTGCTCCGACATCGACGCCCCGCTGCTGGTCGTCAGCCAGTTCACCCTCTACGGCGACGCCCGCAAGGGCCGCCGCCCCACCTGGCAGGCGGCCGCGCCCGGCCCGGTCGCCGAGCCGCTGGTGGACGCCGTCGTCAAGGAACTGCGCGAACTGGGCGCCACGGTCGCCACCGGGGTGTTCGGCGCCGAGATGTCGGTCGGCCTGACCAACGAGGGGCCCTTCACCGTCCTCCTGGAGATCTGACCCGGGCGCCGGCCGGGGCACCCCTCAGCGGCCGATGCCCGGATCCGTCCGATTCCTCGACCCCGGCCCGTTCGGGCGCGGCCCCGTCGGTCCCTCGCCACCACCCCGGCCGGAGCCGCCGCGAGGGGACGGGGAAGCGAGCAGGAAGGAGGCAGGGTCACCGGGGCGCGGGCCGAAAGACGGCGCGGCGGGTCTCTGCGGGGACGTCGGGCCGCCGGCCGGGTTCCCGCCCTCCCGCTGTCTGTGCTCCTCCAGGGCGACGGCCTGGAGGGCCGTGCCCATGAACCCGCCGGGAACGTTGGCGGCCTCCGGCGGTACGACGGTCTCCCCGAGACGGGCCACCCGCTCCTGGTCCTCACGGGTGAAGATCCCCAGGGGAAGCGCTTGGGAGGACGAGCCCACGACCTCGAACGCGTGCCGTGATTCCCCGCTGCCCGTGGTGACGGTGTACCCCAGGTACTGCCCCTGGGAGTCGAACATGAGCTCTCCGGAGATGTTCCCTCTCAGCCGCTCGTCCTTCATCAGTTCGGCGAGGACGGGAGGGGGTTCGAGAGGGCGGCCCAGGCAGGCGGCGACGGCCCCGCCCTCGACGGAGTCGGGTCGGCGCACGGTGTTCCCGGAGGGGTCCGTCTCGGCGCGCATCGTCCGGATCCGGACCCCCGGTTCCCCGTCCGCACGTACTGTGGCCTCTACGGAGGTCAGGCGGCCCTCGACGATCGACAGGCGGCCGTCCCCGGACGCGCCGTGGCGCTCCGTCAGCTCTTTGAGCTGCACCGCGTTGCGCAGGACCGGGGCGGGCTCACCGCCGACGATCGTCACCCGGGCGTCGGGGTTCTCCTGGAGGATGCTCTCCGCGGCTGAGATACCGGTCCCGCCGAGCCCCGCCACCACCCAGTCCCTGGAGACCCGGGGATCGAAGCGTCCTTCGCCCACCTCGTCCCCGAAGATGAACCTGTCGGGGAAGGTCTCACGCATGTGGTCCCAGTGCGCTGTGGCGTTCAAGGTCTGGAGGGCGTCCCGCACCTCCTGGGAGGACGAGGATCGCAGGCCTGCCAGCCGCCCCTCCCGGTCCAGCGTTTCGAGCACGTCCCGAGCAGCTCCGGGGCCCTGGGCCGAACGGGACAACCGCTGGGCGAGGTCGCTGCCCGCTTGGTCTCCCTGACCGGCGAAGTGGCCCTGGAGCTCGTCCAGGGCCCGGGGAACGTTCGGCACCTTCCGCGCGGTCCCGGGAACGGATTCGGGCTGGAATCCCGTGGCCACCAGGGGAGCGCCCTCCACCTGGACGGTGACGGGCGCGGAACCGTCGCCGGGCTGGATGTGGACCAGGAGCCGGTCGCGGTCGTCGATGGCCAGGCTCGCCCCGCCGTCCACCACGGGGCCCTGGACGGCGATGCTGTTCTCCCAGAGTCTGAGGGCATCGCCCGGGACGCGTTCGCCGTGGGAGGCGAACTGGTGGGGGTCGCCCATGCCGGTGCTGCGCAAGTGGGTCATCTGATCGGCGGTCTGCACGATGCGGCTGATGGGGTCCTTGTGCCACCGGCCCCGGGCGTCGATGAGGAGCCGGTCCGGGTCCCGCGCCGCCAGAGAGGCCCCGCCGCCGATCATGACGGGGTACGAGGGGTATTCCCCCTCCGGTAGGGCCGCGGCGGCGGCGCGCAGTTCTTCGAGGGTCCGCGAGCTGGCACGGTCCCGCTCGGTCGCCTGGCGGCGTGCGGCGCCGGGGAGTTCGGCACGGGAGATCCTGCGGCCATCGTCGTGCCGCCCCGGGACGGGATAGCGGAAACGCTCGGGCAGGAGTTCGCGCCGACCCATCCCCACATCCGCCGCGGCACCCAGGACGCGTTCGGCTTCCGGCCCGGAGCGCAGGGAAAGCCTGGTCTGCCGGGCGGTCTCCCGCGCTGTGTCGATGACGACCAGTCCGTCGCGGACGGTCTCCTCGATCCGGCTGCGGTCCAGGCCGGCGGAGAGGAGGATCACGTGGTTGTCGGACGAGGTGTTCGGATAGGTCCGTGAGTCCTGCCCGGGGGGTAGCGGACCGACATCGGTTCGAATCGTGAGGCGGGCTCCGGTGTGGTCGAGGAGGGCGAGGAACTCCCGCCCCTTCTCGTTCCGGTACCCCTCGACCCGGAAGGAGTCGGAGAATTCGCGTTGCACGAGCCCGACGAGTGCCTGTCGGGCCGCGTTTCGTGCGTCCTCGTTTTCCGGAGCGGGCACCTCTGCCTCTTTCCCGATCGGTGGGCCCCAGGTCTTCGGCCTTCTTGCAGCGATATGAAACGTGAAGAGGGAGGGGACTTTGTTCTCTTTGCGCGGGTAAGGAGATCCGGCTCGAAGTATTGCACGGCGGCCCCGATCCCGGCGTTTCCGGGCTGTGCCGTGTGGCCGTCCCCGCCCGGCCGCTAGGATGCGGGGCATGTTGAGCGCACGATCCACGGCCGAAGCCCTTTACTACATGGAACTCCACCTGTGCTCTTGCGGTGATGCGGTTCCGGCCGGGCTCGATCATACGAGTGGGACGACGGAGGACGGAACGCGCGTGGCCACCTACCGCGCCCATTGTGCCAACTGCTCGGAAGCCGCGGTTTTCGAGTTCGAGTTCGTCGGCGGCGCACCGGTTCCCGGGGGTGCGATAGGGGGCCCGGAACCCTCCCGGATCATCGACCCGGGTGAATTCCTCTGGCTGAGTGACAGGGCCGCCTCGCGGGTTCCGGTGGACCTCACCGGGCTCACCTCCGAAGAGATGCACGTGGGCCGCAGGATCATGAAGGACGCGATCGCGCTGCTCGAAGAGGTCCTCAAATTCATTCCGGAAGGGGCCGACGGGGTTCCGTCCGATGCTTTCTTCTCCGACCTGGGAAAAACCCTCGATGTCACGGCGCCGGAGCGTTTTCGGCGCGGTGACATCGAGGAGCGCCTCGCCGGTTACCGCGCGGGCCTGGCCGACTTCCCGGCCCCGTTCTCCTGATCCGGACGGTGGCCGGGGCGTCGGAGGTGTCGACGGACGGCCCGCCGATGGGGACCGCGTCGAACGGCTCCCCCGGAAACGGCACGTCCCGGCCTCCGGGCCCTGAAGGGCCGGAACCGGGACGCGAGGGGGCGATGTTCTTTCAGGGAGAGGAACGGGCCTCTCGGAGGGAGGAGCGGGGATCAGACGTCGGCGGTGACCGGCTCGAACTTGTAGCCCAGACCGCGCACCGTGACGATGTACTTGGGGCTGCCCGGGTCGTCCTCGATCTTGGCGCGCAGCCGCTTGACGTGCACGTCGAGGGTCTTGGTGTCACCGACGTAGTCGGCGCCCCACACGCGGTCGATGAGCTGCATCCGGGTCAGCACCCGACCCGCGTTGCGCAGCAGCACCTCCAGGAGCTCGAACTCCTTGAGGGGCAGCTGCACGTTGTCGCCGCGCACGGTCACCACGTGGCGGTCCACGTCCATCCGGACCGGACCCGCCTCCAGCGCCGTGGGCAGCCCCGGCTCGTCGATGACCTCCCCGCCCCGGCGACGCAGCACCGCGCGGATGCGGGCCACCAGCTCGCGGGAGGAGAAGGGCTTGGTCACATAGTCGTCGGCGCCCAGCTCCAGGCCGACGACCTTGTCGATCTCGGAGTCCTTGGCGGTCAGCATGATCACCGGAACGCTGGACTTCTGCCGCAGGCTCCGGCACACCTCGGTGCCCGACAGTCCCGGCAGCATCAGGTCCAGCAGGACCAGGTCCGCGCCGGTGCGGTCGAAGGTCTCCAGGGCCACGGTCCCGGTCGGGGCCACGGCGACCTCGAAGCCCTCCTTGCGCAGCATGTAGGACAGGGCGTCGCTGTAGGACTCCTCGTCCTCGACCACGAGTACACGAGTCACTGTGCCGCCTCCTGACGGTCGGTGTTCCGGGTGGCGTCCAGCCCCCGGTCGTCGGGTCTGGGCAGACGCAGAGTGAACGTCGACCCCGACCCCTCCTTGCTCCACACGGTCACTTCTCCACGGTGGTGGGTCATGATGTGCTTGACGATCGCCAGGCCCAGACCGGTACCTCCGGTGGCCCGGCTCCGAGCGGCGTCCACACGGTAGAACCGCTCGAAGATCCTTTCCAGGTCCTGCTGGGGGATGCCGATCCCCTGGTCGGCGACGCTGATGTCCACGGTGGAACGCGTCAGCGCGACCGACACGGCGACCCGGGTGTTCTTGGGGCTGTACGAGACGGCGTTCGCGATCAGGTTGCGCAGCGCCGTGCCCAGCAGCCCCTCGTCGCCCAGAACGGTGATGCCCTCGGCGCCGCTGCCCACCAGTTCGATGCCCTTGGCGTCGGCGGGCATGCGCACGGCGTCCAGGGCCTCCTCCACCACGTCCCCCAGGTCCACCCGGGTGGGCTCGGCCATCGGCTCGGCGCCCTGGATGCGCGAGAGCGTGATGAGGTCCTGGATGAGCGCGGTCAGCCGCGACGCCTCCGTCTGCATGCGGTCGGTGAACCGGCGCACGGCCTCGGGGTCGTCACTGGCGTCCTGTACGGTTTCGGCCAAGAGTGACAACGCGCCGACCGGTGTTTTCAGTTCGTGGGAGATGTTGGCCACGAAATCGCGGCGCACCGCCTCCACCCGCCGGTGTTCGGTCTGGTCCTCGGCCAGCACCAGCACCAGCCCGGTGCCGCCCAGCGGCGCCACCCGCACGGCGAAGGACGTGGCGTCGGGACCGAACTTGCGCACGGCCACCTCGATCTCGGTCTCCCGGATGACGCCGTCGCGCCGCACCCGGCGGGCGAGCGAGAGGAGTTCGTCGATGACCAGCTCCTCACCTCGGACGATACCGAACGCCCGGGCGGCCGAGGAGGCGCGCAGCACCCGGTCGGCCGAGTCCAGGACCACGGCGGAGGAGGGGAGCGCGGAGAGGACCTCGGCGATGCCCGGCGGCAGCGTGGTGCCGTCGTTCCGCTGTGGAGCCGGTGCCGGTCGCTCGGTGGCGCCGGCCCGGAAGAACGAGCCCGCGAGGACGCCCACGACGACGCCCGAGACGAGTCCGATGATGCCGGTCAGAGCGGCGAGAAGTTCCCCTTGCACGTTTCGATCGTAAACGTGCGGACTGGACCTTTACCCGGTCAGGGCCTGTGTCATGGTCGAGGTTCTTCCAGCGTTCACCGACTCTTGGCCGACTCTTCAAAAAACCACTGGGAGCATTGACACCATGCGCGATACGTACCACGAGGATCTCGACAGCCTGAGTGAACGGCTCATCGAGATGACCCGCCTGGCCAGGCACGCCATCGCCAGGGCCACCACGGCCCTGCTGGACAGTGACCTGGACGCGGCGCAGGAGGTCATCTCCGGTGACGAGAAGATCAACCGGCTCGACCAGGAGGTCGAGGAGGCCGCGTTCAGTCTGATGGCCCGGCAGCAGCCGGTGGCGTCCGACCTGAGGACGATCATCATCTCGCTGTACATGCGCGGAGACCTGGAGCGGATGGGCGACCACGCCGTCCACCTGGCCAAGATCGCCCGCCGCCGGCACCCCGATTCGGCGATCCCCGAGCCGGTGCGCTCCATCGTCCTGGAGATGGGCCACCAGGCGGAGATGCTGGTGACCAAGGCCGGGGAGGTCATCCGGCACCGCGACCCCGACACCGCGCTCGAACTGGACGAGGACGACGACCGGATGGACCGGCTGCGCCGCAAGCTGCTCCAGCGCATCCTCGCCCCCGGGTGGGAGTACGGGGTGGAGGCCACCATGGACGTCACTTTGGTGGGGCGGTTCTACGAGCGTTTCGGTGACCACGCGGTGCACGTCGCGGACAACCTCGTCTACATGGTGACGGGGGAGCGGCGGGAGGACTACGAGCCGGAGAGCTGAGCCGCGGTGTGCCGTCCGGGGCCGGTGCGGAGGTGTCGGCGGGGCCGGTGCCGGCAGGTGCGTGGCGGTCCCGGTGGTGCGGCGGGGGCGGCCCCGGTATGGTGATACGAATCTCTTTCGGGGTGTCCCCGGGGCGTTCGGCGCCGGGTCCGCCGACCCCCGCGCGAGGGTCGCCGATCCCTTCCGGTAAAGGGCCGTCGGCCCTCTCGGACCTGCGTCGATCGGCATCTCTTGACGCGTCGGGTAGACTTTGTCAAGCCCTAAAAAGTGGGGCTTGACCTGCGTGTTCGCAAACCTAATAGGTACGTTAAGTCACAGATTCATGGTATCCTTGTGGTAGCGGAAGGGGTACCTGTCACATGGCTTTCAAGGTCGGCGACACTGTTGTCTACCCCCATCATGGGGCTGCTCGTATTGAAGCGATCGAGACTCGCACCATTAAGGGCGAGGACAGAACCTACCTCGTTCTGAGGGTCGACAAGGGCGATCTGACGGTGCGTGTGCCGGCCGCGAACGCCGAGGACGTCGGCGTTCGTGACGTGGTGGGTCAGGAGGGCCTGGACAAGGTCTTCGAGGTGCTGCGTGCACCGCACACCGAAGAGCCCACCAACTGGTCGAGGCGCTACAAGGCCAACCTGGAGAAGCTCGCCTCCGGCGACGTCAACAAGGTCGCCGAGGTCGTGCGCGACCTGTGGCGCCGTGACAAGGAGCGCGGTCTCTCCGCGGGTGAGAAGCGGATGCTCGCCAAGGCGCGCCAGATTCTCGTCAGCGAGCTCGCTCTCGCCGAAAAGACCAACGAGGACAAGGCCGAAGCCCTCCTCGACGAGGTTCTCACGAACTGAAGCACGGTCGCAGAATCGCATAATTCATGACGAAAATTCCTCGGGTGGGCGTCGGCACCGACGTCCACCCGTTTTCTCCTGGACGGACGCTTTTTCTCGCCGGTTTGGAATGGCCGGGAGAAGACGGCGTCAGTGGTCATTCCGATGGCGACGTCGCCGCGCATGCCGCATGTGACGCATTGTTCTCCGCGTGCGGCCTGGGCGACCTGGGGTCCAACTTCGGCACCTCGGAGCCGCAGTGGAAGGGCGCCTCGGGCGCCGCGCTGCTCACCGAGACGGTCGCCCGCGTGCGCGCGGCCGGGTTCGAGGTCGGCAACATCGCGGTGCAGATCGTCAGCAACCGGCCCAAGTTCGCGCCACGGCGCGCGGAGGCCGAGAAGACGCTGACGGGGATCGTGGGGGCGCCGGTCACGGTGTCGGCCACCACCACCGACGGCCTGGGCCTCACCGGGCGCGGCGAGGGCATCGCGGCCATCGCCACCGCCCTGTGCGTCCCGGTGGACTGACCACCCGAACAACCCGTGAACGCCCCGTGGCCGATGGCCGCGGGGCGTTCTTCTTCACAGCGCCGCAACATCGGTGCCGTTACCCTCCTGAGCCGGACATGTGCCACGCAAGTGGTGCAAAGGGTTCAAGGGGGAACATGACGGACGTCAACGAGGCCGCTCCGGCCGTGCGGCCCGAGGCCGCCGGATCCGCCGAGGCCGTCGAGGCCGAGCCGGTCGGGCCCGGGCGGGAGTCGGCCGACCGGTGGGCGCCCTGGCGGCGCGGGACGGTCGCCGCCGCGCTCACCGCGCTGGTCGCCCTCGCCGTCGCCGTCCCTTCCCTGGTCCCCGACACCTCGGCGCACCTGGGCGGGCTGTGGGAGACCGTGCTGCCCTGGAGCGTGCTGGCGGTCCCCGCCGCCGCGGCCGCGGCACTCGTGCGGCGTTCGATCCCCGCCGGGCTCGCCGCCCCGCTGCTGCTCGCCGTCTGGCTGGCCGGACCCGGGAAACCGCTGGTCACCCCCGACCCCGGGGTCGAACCCAACCTGACCGTGGTCACCCACAACGTGAACGCCGCCACCGCCGACACCCGGCCGGTGACCGGGGTGCTGCTGTCCGCCGACCCCGACCTGGTGGCCCTGGAAGAGGTCACCTGGGAGCAGTGGGAGGGCTTCGACGCCGAACTCGCCGGGCCGCTGCCGTACTCCGTGCGCGAAGGCACCGTCGGCCTGTGGAGCCGCC
Organism: Nocardiopsis protaetiae; assembly: GCF_045446735.1. NCBI lineage: Bacteria > Bacillati > Actinomycetota > Actinomycetes > Streptosporangiales > Nocardiopsidaceae > Nocardiopsis > Nocardiopsis protaetiae. The sequence continues at coordinate 45,050 of NZ_JBJJBV010000003.1, read as the reverse complement.
ACCCCATCGTCGACGCCGCCCCGGTGGACACCGGCATGGGCTGGGCGCGGGCGCTGCGCGCCGAGGTGGACGGGCCGGGGGGTGTTTTCGCCGTGTACGTGGTGCACCTGGCGTCGGTGCGGGTGGACGCCTCCGGGTTCGACGTGAAACGCCGCAACGCCGGCGTGCGCGCGCTGGGGGAGGTGATCGACCGGGAACCGCTGGGGCGGGTGGTGCTCATGGGCGACCTGAACGCGAGCACGGACGACCGGGGGCTGGAACCGCTCACGTCGACCATGGACTCGGCGCACGAAGCCGGGGAAGGGCTCGGCTTCAGCTGGCCCGCGGACTTCCCGCTGGTGCGGATCGACCACATCCTCACGCGCGGGGTGACGGCCGCGCAGGCGTGGTCGCTGCCGGAGACGGGCAGCGACCACGTGCCGGTCGCCGCCCGGCTGCGGGTCTGAGACCGGTCACTCGTCGGGGCGCAGGGGCTCGCTGCGCACCCGCCGGGAGGGCGGGCCGGAGGCGAAGTCCGGCATCGGCGGCCGCGGGGGCTTGAGGACCATGGGGCGCTTTTCGAGCGCCGGGCGGCGCAGGGGCTCGGTGGTGCGCTCGGGGTCGTCGTCGGTGTCGTCCTCGCGCGGCCGCGCCGCCCCGGGCGGCACGGCCGGCGCGCCGAACCCGCCCCGCCGCGCCCGCCCGGACTCGGGCACGGGCGCCCGGTCGTCGGCGCTTTCGGACGTACGCGGGTCCTCGGCCGCCGGAATCCCGGCCGGGGCCCGCCCGCCGCCCCGCGCCGGTCTGCTCGGCGCGGGCCACAGGGGCTCGTCGTCCTCCGCCGTGACGGGGGTTCGGACCGTACCGGGCCACACGTCCTCATCGGGAGCGGGCTCCGGCTCGGGCTCGGGCGTCTGCCCGGCGGCCGCGGACACGGGTTCCGCTGCCGAAGCGTGCGTCCGCGGCGCGCCGGGCCAGGTGTCCTCGTCGGCGCTGGACCGGGGGTGGGTGGGCCACAGCTCCTCGTCGGCCTCGGGTTCGGACGCCTGGTCGATGGTCGAAGGGGCGTCGTCCTCGGGGCGCTCGGCGGCCGCAGGTGTGGGCTCGGCCGAGGTGCGGGTCCTGGGCACGGCGGGCCAGGTGTCCTCGGGATCGGCGGTGGCCGGGAGGCCCGTGGCCGATCGCTCGTGGGAGCCGTCCGTCGCCGGGTCGTCGGCTCGAGGGCGGGTGGGCCACCGGTCCTCGTCGGAGGTCGCGGCGGCGCGGGAGGCCGGGGTGGTGCTGGTCGGCCACTCGTCGGTCTCGGGTTCGGGCGTTCGGTCGCCGGTCGAAGGGGCGTTGTCCTCGGGATGGGCGGCGGGCGCAGACTCGGGTTTTGCCGAGGCGCGGGTCCTGGGCACGGCGGGCCAGGTGTCCTCCGGGTTCGGATCGGCCGGAGGGGACCAGACGGGGCGGTCGTCGGTGAGGTCGTCCGACAGGGCCGAACGGGAGTCGGCCATCGGGTCGTCCGGGATGCGGAAGGCCGCGCGGACGGCGGGGCCGGTGTCGTGGTCCAGGGCCGGGGCGGGCACCTCCTCCGGCTCCTCGGGGGTGTCCTCCTCCGGGGGCGTCCAGACCGGCGGGACGTAGTCGGAACGGGTCCAGGTGTCCTCGTCGTCGTCCTCCGGAGGCTCCCAGCTGATGCCGAAGGCGGGTGTCTCCCCGGACTCCTCCGGGGTCTCGTCCGGGGCGGGCGCATCGGCGGCGGTGTGCTCCGGCTCCGGGGCGGGTTCCGGGGTCTCGTCCGGCACGGATGCTTCGGCGACAGCGCGCTCCGGCTCCGAGGCGGCGGGTTCGGGCTCCTCCACCGGCTCGGGGACGGGTGCCTCCGCCTCGTCCGTGACCGGGTCGCCCGGCAGCGGGTCGTGCTCGAAGCCCTCGTCCACGGGGCCCGTCGGCACGGGCACCGGGTCGGGCTCGGGCGCCGGGGCGATCGGGACCAGCGGCGGGTTCTCGGCGGCGTTCCGGATGGGGTTGCCCCCGCCGCGGCCGCGGCGCGGCAGCACCAGGGTCGGCACCGAGACCTCAGGCTCCGGCTCGGCGACGGGTTCCGGCCGGACCGGCTCGGGCTCGTCCGGGACGGGGAGGTCGGCCTCCTCGGGTTCCGGGGGAGCGGCCCCCGTGGAGTCCAACCCCAGGCCCATCAGGCGTTCTTCCAGCGAGAAGCCGTCGTCGGCGGCCGGCGGCCCGTCCTCGCGCACCACCGGGCGGGCGTGCAGCACCGTGGTGCGGTCGTCCGCCGGTTCGGGCCGGGGGCCGCCGGTGCGGCGCTTGCGCCGCAGGTGGGCGCGGGCCGCCATCCACAGCAGCAGGGCGACCAGCAGCGCCGCCAGCGGCGCCACCGCCACGATGACGTTGGCGACCCGCTGCGGGATCGCCTCGATCAACCCCAGGTTGTTGAGCACCATGACCGCCCCGGCGAACAGCACCAGCAGCGGGATCAGCACCAGGTCCACCCAGGCGCGGCGGCGTGGTGGCGCGTCGCGCAGCAGATAGCTGGTCCAGCACGCCATGAGCAGCAGCAGCGTGTAGGTCACCGGGAACACGTGGACGAGCAGACCGCCGCGCGGGTGCCCGTACTCGGCGAGCCGGAAGACACCGTTATAGGAGATCAGGAGGGCGCACAGGGCGATCAGCCCGACGAACAGGGCGCCGCCGGCGAGAGCGCCGACTCCCGTGCCGCGACCCGTGGGGCTGCCGTTCCGTGTTCCTGCGCCGGGGGAATCGTTGTAAGGGGCCATCGCCTTCGCAGCGTAGTCGAGGTGGTGCCGTTAACACGAGATTCCGTCCGATTCCGGTGGCTTCGCGACCGCGTGCGCCAGCGGCGTTCCGTGGTGTTATGTCGGAATATGCAGTATCTCGTGACCTGCGGTTCCCCGATCACGACGCATTGTTCCGGGTTATCTCACACGCCGGGTCCCCGAATACGGTTCTCCATATATGAGCACTTGGGGATGTCCGATGAGGAAAACCCGGGTACCGGGACCCGGCCGTAGCCCACACAGAGGAGCCGGTTTGTGACGCCGGTGTGAGGGGAAAGACGATACGCTTGACAACGTGAGTCTGCGCTTCTATGACACCAGTGCCCGACAGGTCCGCGACTTCGTCCCCCTGCGCGAGGGACACGCCTCCCTGTACCTGTGTGGTGCCACGGTGCAGGCACCGCCCCACATCGGCCACATCCGGTCCGGGGTGAACTTCGACATCCTGCGCCGCTGGCTGACCCACAAGGGCTACCGGGTCACCTTCTGCCGCAACGTCACCGACATCGACGACAAGATCATCAAGGTCGCCGCCGAAGAGGGCGTGCCCTGGTGGCAGGTCACCGAGCGCAACCAGCGCGCCTTCACCCACGCCTACGACGTGCTGGGCTGCCTGCCGCCCACCGTCGAGCCGCGCGCCACCGGACACGTGCCGGAGATGGTCGAGCTCATGGAGCGGCTCATCGACTCCGGGCACGCCTACGCCGCCGACGACGGCTCCGGCGACGTCTACTTCGACGTGCGCTCGTTCCCGCCCTACGGGGACCTGTCCAACCAGCGGCTGGAGCAGGTGCAGCCCGCCGCCGACTCCGACCCCGACCGGGACAAGCGCGATCCCCGCGACTTCGCCCTGTGGAAGGGCGCCAAGCCGGGCGAGCCCACCTGGCCCACCCCGTGGGGGCGCGGCCGCCCGGGCTGGCACCTGGAGTGCTCGGCGATGGCCACCAAGTACCTGGGGCCCGCCTTCGACATCCACGGCGGCGGCCTGGACCTGGTCTTCCCGCACCACGAGAACGAGATGGCCCAGTCCCGCGCCGCCGGTGACGCCTTCGCGCAGTACTGGCTGCACAACGGTCTGCTCAAGATCGGCGGCGAGAAGATGGCCAAGTCGCTGGGCAACTCGATGCGCATCCCGCAGATGCTGGAGAAGGTGCGCGCCGTCGAACTGCGCTACTACCTCGGCCAGGCGCACTACCGCTCCACCATCGACTACTCCGACGAGGCGCTCCAGGAGGCCGCGGTCGCCTACCAGCGCATCGAGGGCTTCCTCACCCGCGCCGTCGAGGTGCTGGGCGGGGTCGTCCCGGCCGAGCGGGTGCCCGCCGAGTTCGCCGACGCGCTCGACGACGACCTGGGCGTCTCCCAGGGGCTCGCCGTCGTGCACGGGCACGTCCGCGAGGGCAACACCGCCCTGGCCGCGGGCGCCAAGGAGAAGGCCGCCGAACTCGCCGGGGAACTGCGCGCCATGCTCGACGTGCTGGGCCTGGACCCGCTCAGCGAGCAGTGGTCCTCCGGCGACCAGGGGCTGCGCGAGGTCGTCGACGCGCTCGTGGCCGTCGCCCTCCAGCAGCGCCAGGCCGCCCGCGCCCGCAAGGACTACGCGGCCGCCGACGCCGTCCGCGACGGGCTCGCCGACGCGGGCGTGGTGGTGGAGGACACCCCGCAGGGTCCGCGCTGGGACCTGCGGCGGGGCTGAGGGCAGCGCACATCGTCAGGGGTGGGGTGGCCCCCCGATTTCCACGGTAGGCCGCCCCGCCGTCCGCCGCCACGGGAGGGCGGCGGCCTGTGGACGACCTGTGGACAACACGTGCGGTACCGGCTCGGCGGTACCCTGGGGGTTTGCCGCCGCCATCGGCGACGCGGCACCCCATCGGCCGGAGAACGCTTCCGGCATGCTCGCGATACGTAGCGGAGGGACGGCGACCATGCCGGCGAAGAAGAGCAAGAAGGGCCCCACCAAGGGCAGCGGCGGCAAGGGTCGCCGGTCCCTGGAGGGCAAGAAGGGCACCCTGCCCGCCGAGCAGCGGCACTGGTACGACGGCAAGCAGCGCTCCAAGGCGATCCGCCGGGCCAAGGACGTGGAGGCCTCCGGCGCCGCCCCGCGGCCGTCCCGCACCGCCGAGCCCGAGCGCCGCCGGGTCGACTCCGACCTGCTCGTGGGCCGCAACCCCGTGCTGGAGGCGCTGCGTGCCGGCATGCCCGCCAGCCGCCTCTTCCTCTCCAACAGCCTCGACTCCGACGACCGCGTCAACGAGGCCGCCCGCCTGGCCGGCGAGCAGGGCGTGGAGGTGCTGGAGGTCACCCGCGCCGAACTCGACCGGCGCTGCGACAGCAACGGCCAGCCGGGCGCCGTCCACCAGGGCATGGCCCTCCAGGCGCGGCCCTACCGCTACCTGGTGCCGGAGGACCTGCTGGAGCGCGCCCTGGGCGCGGACGAGCCGCCGCTCATCGTCGCCCTCGACGGCGTCACAGACCCGCACAACCTCGGCGCGATCGCCCGCTCCGCGGCCGCGTTCGGCGCCGACGGCCTGCTCATCCCCGAGCGCCGCGCCGCCGGTGTCACCACCACCGTGTGGAAGACCTCGGCCGGCACCCTGGCCCGGCTCCCGATCGCCCAGGCCACCAACCTCACCCGCGCCCTGGAGGCCTTCAAGAAGGCGGGCCTGTTCGTCGTCGGCCTCGACGCCGACGGCGACGCCGCCATCCCGGGCCTGGACCTGGCCACCGGCCCGCTGGTCGTGGTGGTCGGCTCCGAGGGCAAGGGCCTGTCCCGCCTGGTGCGCGAGGCCTGCGACGTGGTCGCGAGCATCCCGATCCGCAACGCCGAGTCGCTCAACGCCTCCGTCGCCGCCGGGGTGTCCCTCTACGAGGTCGCCCGCCTGCGCGCCGAGCAGCAGAACTCCTGATCCCCCGCGCCCCCGGTCCCGCAACGGGCCCGGGGGCGGGCTTTTCCGAGTAGGCCCAAACGCGCCTCACCCGGTACCATTCGGGTGGACGCGGCTCCCTCGCGGAGCCCGACGCCCCGCCGGCGTAGCTCAATTGGCAGAGCAGCCGCCTTGTAAGCGGCAGGTTAGGGGTTCAAGTCCCCTCGCCGGCTCTTCTCTTTTCCCGTGAAACCACGTGTCGGCTGCCCGTCTGCGCGGCGAGTGCCGCCACCGTTCTCCGCAGGCCCTCGGTGAGGGGGACCTCCGGGCTCCAGCCCGTGGCCTTTCGGAACGGGGCGGGGTCGATGACCATGCTCCGGAAATCGGTCGCCTCCGACTGCTCGGGGGGATCGACCGACACGACCGGCACCCGGGGGCCGCCCGTGGTCTCGGCGGTGATCTCGGCTATCCGGGCGAAGACCTCGCCGAGCGGGGCGCCGTCGCCGGTGCCCACCAGCCAGTGGCGGCCCGCCAGGTGGTCCGGGTGGTCGAGGGCGGCCGCGAAGGCCCGCGCGACGTCGTCCACGTAGACGAGGTCGCGGAGCACGCTCCCGTCATGCCACATCGTCAGCGGTTCGCCCGCCAGGGCCCGGCGCACCATGGTGGACACCACCCCGCGGTCGCGCGCGGTGGACAGGGGGCCGTGGCCGAAGACGGTCGGCAGCCGCAGGGCGGTGCCGCGCAGGACCCCCTCGGCCGTCGCGGCTTTCAGGGCCTGTTCGGCCGCGAGTTTGTGTCGGTCATAGGTGCTCCTGGGTCGGTCCTCTTCACTGCCGTCGAGCCGGACGCGGTCGACGGGGCCGACCTGGGTCGTCGTTCCCGAGAACACCACCTGGGGAGCGGGCCCCGAACCCCGGCGGGCGCGCAGCGCCTCCACCAGGTCGCGGACGAGGCCGACGTTCACCCGCTCGGCCGTGTCGTCGCCGTCCGCGATGCGCCACCCGGTCCCGCCGCCCAGGTGCGCGACCAGGTGGAGGACGGCGTCCGCACCGGCCACGCACCGGGCCAGCTCGCCGGGCTCGGTGAGGTCGGCCGTGCGCGTCTCCACGTCCGCGGTGCGGTGTCCGGGAACGGGCACCGGCCTGCGGGCGACCAGCCTGAGCCGCACCGGACGCCGGGCCAGTTCCCGGGTGACGGCGGAGCCGATGAACCCCGAGGCGCCGAGCACCACGACCAGGGGGCGGGGGGATCTCAGCTCCACTTCGCCTCCGACACCTCGACACAGCGCTCGTAGGAGGGGAGGAGTCCCCGCTCCCGGGCCTCGGCGAACGTGGGCGCGGCCAGGTCCCGGGCGGAGAGGATCGCCTCCGCCGCCCCGGGCAGGGGCAGGCCGAGAGCCGGGTCCGTGGGGGACAGGGCCAGCTCGTTCTCGGCCACGTACGAATCGGACAGCAGGTAGGACATCACCGTGTCGTCCTCCAGCGCGACGAACGCGTGGCCGACCCCGACCGGCAGGTAGGCCGCCCGGAAATCCACCGGGTCGAGCACCACGCTGTCCCACTTCCCGAAGGTCGGTGACCCCTCCCTGATGTCCACCACGATGTCGATCGCCCGACCGCTCGGGCAGTAGACGTACTTGGCCGTACCCGGGGGAGTGACCGTGTAGTGGACGCCGCGCACCACCCCGCGCCGGGACCGGCTGTGGTTCGACTGCGCCACGGGGAAGAGGGGGCGGCCCACCGCCTCCGCGAACACCGGTTCCTGGAACGGCGCGACGAAGATCCCGCGTTCGTCCGGGAAGATCCTCGGGGTGAACTCGTACGCGCCGACGACGGCCAGCGGCCGCGCGGTCATCGTCTCGGTCCCCTCCGGGGGACCCGGCCTCGGCTGACTGGATGCGGGCAAGCCCTCGTACCTTTCGCTTCAGGGGTGGGTGTGGCGGGGGTCAGCGGCGCACGGCCAGGAACAGGCCGCGGCCGCGGTGGACCTCCTCGGTGTACTCCGTGTCGAACCCCGCCTCGTCGAACGCGGCCTCGTACTGCCTCCGGCTGAACAGGCTGGCCACGTAGGTCTCGGTGAAGTGCCGGATGCCCGTCTCGCTGTCCGCGACGGTGTAGTGGACCTCCATCCGCGACCGGTCCCCCTCGCGCACCGAGTGCGAGACCCGGGCGATGGTGCGCCCCCCGCCCTCGACCACGTCGGCGGAGACGAAACCGTCCAGGAAGGTGTCCGGGAACCACCAGGGGTCGACGGCGGCGATGCCGCCCGGCTCCAGGTGCCGGGCGAAGCAGCGCAGCGCGTCGGTCAGGGCCCGTACCGACTCCGGGTGTCCGATGGAGCCGAACATGCAGGTGATCACGTCGAAGGTGCGGCCCAGCGAGAAGTCGCACATGTCGCCCAGGTGCAGGGTCGCCGGGAGGTTCTTGGCCCGGGCCGCCGCGATCATGCTCTCCGAGAGGTCGAGCCCGGCGACGTCGTCGAACCACTCGGTGAAGGCCGCCAGGTGCGCGCCGGTGCCGCATCCCACGTCGAGCAGGGAGCGCGCGTGAGGCATCCGTGCCCGCACCAGCCCTTCGAGGTGTTCGGCCTCCGCCCGGTAGTCCTTGCCGCGCCCCTCGTAGACCAGGTCGGAGATCTCGGTGAACTCTTCGCCGTACATGTTCCCGCCTTCGTTCGTCCCGTTCAAAGCTGAGGTCCTCGCCCGCCGCCCCGTGCACCGGGCCGCGCCCCTCAGAGGTCCCGGAGGACCTCGCGCAGGGCGGCGATCACCCTGTCCTGGGTGGCCGGCGGCAGGGAGGGGTACATCGGGAGGGAGAAGATCCGCTCCGCGAGCCGTTCCGTGACGGGGAGGGCGCCGACGGGCACGCCGAGGTGGGCGAAGCCCCTCATGGTGTGCACGGGCCAGGGGTAGCTGATGTTGAGGGCGATGCCGTGGCGCTCCCTCATGAGGCGGATGATCTCGTCCCGGCGCGGGTGGCGGACCACGTAGACGTAGTACACGTGGGTGTTGCCCGGGGTGACCGACGGGAGCTGGAGCCCGTCGTTCCCGCAGAGGTCGCCCAGGCCCTCCTCGTAGCGCCGGGCCACCTCCTGGCGCCCCTTCACGTAACTGTCCAGCCGGGTGAGCTTGCGCCGCAGGATCTCGGCCTGCACCTCGTCGAGCCTGCTGTTGTGCCCCGGCAGGCGCTCCACGTAGTAGGTCTCCTCCATGCCGTAGTAGCGCAGGCGGCGCAGGTTCGCGGCGGTGGCGTCGTCGCCGGTGAGGACGGCGCCGCCGTCCCCGTAGGCGCCCAGGACCTTGGTCGGGTAGAAGGAGTAGGCCGCGGCGTCGCCGCTGGTCCCGGCGAGCACGCCGTTCCTGCGCGCGCCGTGCGCCTGCGCGCAGTCCTCCACCACGGCCAGGCCGCGGCTGCGGGCCAGCTCCCCCAGGGCGTCCATGTCGGCGCACTGCCCGTACAGGTGCACGGGCAGGATGGCCCTGGTCCGCGGGGTGAGGGCGGCCTCGACCAGGTCGGGGTCCATGAGGTGGTCCTCGTCCCGCACGTCCACGAAGACCGGCGTCGCCCCGGTCCCGTGGATCGCCACCACGGTCGGCGCGGCCGTGTTGGAGACCGTGACCACCTCGTCTCCGGGGCCGATCCCGCACGCCTCCAGCGCCAGCTTCACCGCGTTGGTGCCGTTGTCGACGCCCACGCAGTGCCGGACGCCGTGGTAGGCCGCGAACTCCTCCTCGAACCCCCTGACGCTCCGGCCCAGGATCAGCCGCCCGCTGGCGAAGACCTCGCCCACCGCGTCGAGGAGGTCCTCCCGCTCCGTCTCGTACTCCGGCAGGTAGTCCCACACGTGGGTGACCACTCGTCACTCCTCCTCGTAGAATCCGAAGAACGTCAGCAGGCTCCTGGCCTCGACGTTCAGGTGGTTGCCGTACCTCACGAACTCGGTCAGCTGCCGCAGTGTGACCCAGGTGTAGTCCTCGGGCACGTCGGGGCCGAAGTCGTCCCCGACCTCGACCATGAGGTAGCGGTTGCGCGCGTGGTAGAAGCGCCCGCCTTCCTCTGAGTGGACGCTGTCGAACCGGATGCGATCCTCGGGCGCCCCCAGCACCTCGTCCAGGAACAGGGGCCGGCGGGCCGACGGGAGCGACCTGTAGTTGTCCGGCTGGCACTGGACCGTGGGCGCCATCTCCACGCCGTCCAGGGCGCCGGTCTCGATCCGCGCCTGGACCAGCAGGTGCAGGACCCCCCGGATGCGCTTCACCAGGAAGGCGATGATCCCCTGGCCCCGGGGTTCGAACATGGGCTGCCGCCACCGCGCCACCTCGCGGCTGTCGCTCTCCACGTCCACTCCGATGACCGAGAAGTGCAGGTCCAGGTCGTGCTTGATGGCCCCGTCCCGGTGGGACCAGCCTCCGACCTTGTTGAGCGGGATGGAGCGCCGGGTCAGGGTGCACCGCCCCTTGGCCTCCGTGAACCAGCTGAGGACCTCGACCATCGAGTGCAGGGAGGTGTCGGCCTCGCGGGATCGGGTCAGGGCGCCGCGGAAGGAGTCCTCGCTGCCGTCGCCCTCGCTGAGGCGGAGCCCGGCGGCCCCGGCCAACACGGTGCGCGTGTCCATGTTCATCAGGTTCGGCAGCCGCATCAGGGCGCTGATCTGCGGGAAGCTCAGCCAGCAGAACTCGTCCAGGACGGGGACGTCCTCGTCCACCCGGACCATCATGTTGCGGTTGCGTTTGGCGAGGAACCACGAGGCCTGCTCCGACTGGAGGACGTCGGAGAGCACGAGTCCCTTCCTGGGGGCCGTGAAGTATCGGAGGTAGGGGACGGTCCTGCCCCCGTGGATCTGGGAGATGTTGCTCCGGGTGGCCTGCACGGTGGGCGAGAGCTGGAGGCCGTTGACGTTGCCCGGTTCCATCTTGGCCTGGAGCAGGCAGTGCGGGACGCCGTCGAACTCCCTGACCAGGATGCCGAGGACCCCCTGTTCCGGCTGGACCAGGATCGGCTGCTGCCACGCCTCGACGCCGCGGCCCGAACGGGTCACGTCCAGGCCCTCGACGGTGAAGAAACCGCCGGTGTGGTGGGCGATGTTCCCGGTCAGGGGGTCGGCGGCCCACCCTTCGAGCTCGTCGAGGGGGATCTTGGTGACGCGCTGGCGCTGCTCCCGGCCCCGGTGGGCGAACCACTCGTGGAACTCACTCAGATCGGTGAACAACGGACCACTCCCTGCTCGTCGAGCGCGGTGACGGCGTCCCGTGCTCCGAGGAGCGCGGGGTATCCGGGCGGACGTCCCGGTCGGGGAGGTGGCCCGGGACCCAGACCCGTCCCGTCACCTCCAGGTCGGCGGTGCCGTCGGCGATCGATCCCGTACAGGTGAAGGCCGACTCGGTGCCGCGCGCGGTCACCTGGGCGACCGTCACGGGAACGCCGTGCGACGCGGGGTCCAGGTCCAGCGCGGCGACTCCGAGGGCGCTGGCGGCGGGCAGGCAGCCGGCGTCTTCGGGGAAGCCGAACCCGGGGGCGAAGACCCGCGCCGTCATGTGCCTGCGCCCGGGGTCCCACCGGAAGAGCGTGAGGTCGGTCAGGCCCGTCTTCCGCATCGACACGGGGTCGGGGGCCGGGAGGTCCCGCGGGTCCTCCTCGACGCGGATGAGGGTGAACCGGCGTCCGACCCCCGCGCCGATCGCCTCACCGGCGTATGGGGAGAGCAGGCCGGGGTCGATCTCGACGCCGTGGTGGACTGCGGGCCCGTGGAACGGCACCCGGACCCGGTGCCCGTCGGTCCAGATCCGCTGGAGCCCGTGGGGGGTGGTCTGCGCGACCTGGCCGGAGCCGGGTGCCAGCCGACCGCCCGCTACCAGGCAGGCGGCCACCCCGGCCATGGAGTGCGTGCCGAAGGGGGTCTCCCCGCCGGGGTGGAAGACCCTGGTCGCGAACGTGCGTTCCGTGCACGAGACCACCAGAGCGGTCTCGTCCGCGTCGGTGTCGTTGACGTGCGCGGACACCGCCTCCGTGTCCCACGGGCACGCCCCGTCCGGTACGAGGACGTCCAGCGCGCTTCCGCGGCCGGGGGAGAGGCCGAACATGTCGACCCTGGTGCAGGACATCACGGCCTCCCGCTCAGGTTGTTCCGGGCGAAGTCGAGGATGACCCGCTCGTCCCCCCGGTAGGGGTGGTCCGGCCGGGGCCAGTGGACGACGAGGTCGGTGAACCCCAGGGCCTCCAGCTCGCTCGTGGCGTCCTCGTAGGCCGCCCGGGAGGCGGTGATCCCGCCCGCCGACGCGTCGGCCACGAACAGCCGGCGCACGTCGGCGGGATCGCGCCCCTCGCGTTCGCAGGCCGAGTCGAGGCCGCGCAGCTGCTCCCGCAGGACCGGCACGATCTCGCGCAGGGGCCGCGACCGGAAGTCGTTCGGCGGCCCGCTGGTGATCCAGTACTGCCCGAACCGGGCGGTGAGCGCCATGCCCCGGGGGCCGGCCGCCGCGACGGCGAAGGGCGTGCGGGGTCCCCGCCCGGCCCGGGGGTGGAAGGTCGCCCCGTTCACCGTGTACCAGCGCCGGGACCGGTCCAGGTCCCCCTCGGTGAGCAGCGCGTCGAGTAGCCCGACGAACTCCTCGAACCGCTCGGTCCGCTCCCGCCGGGAGAGCGGGGGCTGCCCCAGGAGGGTCGTGTCGAACCCGGGGGCGCCCGACCCCAGACCGCAGATGGCACGGCCCCCCGAGATGTCGTCGAGCGTCGCCAGATCCTTGGCGAAGGCGGCGGGGTGCCGGAAGTTCGGCGTCGCCACCAGGGTCCCGAGCCCGATCGTGTCGGTGGCCGCGGCCGCCGCGGTGAGGGTGGGCACCGAGCTGTACCAAGGGCGGTCCGCGAACCAGCGCCACATCAGGTGGTCGTAGGTCCATGCGTGGTGGTAGCCGAGCTCCTCGGCGGCGCGCCACCGCTCCACGGCGACCTTCCACTCGTGCTCTGGCAGCAACACGATGCCGTGCTTCATAGGTGGGCTTCCTGGAGTGAGTTCTCCGCGTCGGCGCACAGGCGGGCGGCGCGGTGGGTGGACAGGAGCACGTTCGCGGCCAGGCGGTGCAACGCCTCCTCTGACGGGTCCGGCGGGTCCGGGACGACCGCGTGGTGCTCTCCGTCGACCAGGGGGTACAGGCCGTTGCCGTCGAGGTCGGCGGTGATCCCCGCGATCCGCGTGTTCAGCTGGTCGGTGAGCGCGGAGCGGCTGACAGGGCGCCTGACGGTCATGAAGAAGTCGTCGAACAGGTCCTCCTTCTCCCGCGAGATGCCCGCCCTGCCGGAGTGCTTCTGCAACAGCGACTGCCCGTCCGGGACGAGGCGGTCCGCGATGCGGGCGTGCGTCATGTGGTTGAGCCCGATCGCCTCGCGCAGGGCCGCGCACGAGGGGTCCCCCTGCCACGGGAGCCGCGACCGGAAGAGCGGTCGGAGCGGCCGGTAGTCGGGTGCCCAGGCCCCGCTGAAGGCGGGGTGCTGGAGCGCCATCCGCTCACGGATGTGCGCGTGGTAGAGGTCGCGGGGGACGGTGGCGGAGTAGAGCAGCATCGTGCTGTACCCGTCCACGCAGGCCGCCATCGCCTCGCGCTCCAGGCGCGTCGGCGCACGGTGGGAGCAGCGTTCGAGGGCGTCGCCCAGCAGCCGCCAGAGGAGGAACGAGATCTGGTGCCCCGTCACCCACCGGTACCAGAAGAGGGCGAGCGCGTCCGCGCACGCGGGGCCGAACAGTTCGTACTTCTCCTGGCGGAGGGGTCGGACGTCCGAGGGGCCGCCCTCGCCCCCGCCGTAGTCGTGCCCGGTCGGCGGCAGGCTGAGCGTCCGCGGACGCAGGTCCGTCGACTCGTCCGATGCGGTCATGTCCGCTTCTCCGGGAAGTGGATGAACTCGATCTCCAGCCCGTTGGGGTCCAGGACGTAGAGGCTCCGCATACCGTCCGAGTCGACCACGATCTCCGACGGGGGCTCGTCCCGGTTCCAGCGGATTCCCGTGCTGGACTCGCGCACCCGCAGCCAGCGCTCCCGCAGTTCCACGAGGTGCGCCGGATCGTCCACTTCGATTCCCAGGTGCTGGAACTGGTAGTCCAGGGGGGACGGCCCGCTGCGCGAGTGGTCGCTCCGGTCGAAGACGTGGAACCGGACCTCCCCCGCCTTCAGCTCCACGAGCTTCCTGATGCCCGGGAGCCGTTCGAGGGTGAGCGGGGAGAACGTGTCGAGTTTCCATTCGACGGTGGCGTCCAGGAAATCCTCGTACCACCGGATCGTCGCGTCCACGTCATCGGTCTGGATGGCTATGTGGTTGAACTTCGGTGCGATTTCGATTCTGTTCATGAAGCCCCCATGGCTGCTGATACTCCCGACTTATGCTCGGTGAGTCCGGTCCGGCCGACAATCAGAAGAGATTCAGAGGACCTCAAACTTTTCCGGCGGGGGAGGAGAACTCCAGGTCGCGCCGGTGCAGCGGGGACGGGCCCCGCGGTCGCGGGACCGGACGGGGCCGCGGTCCGTTCCCCGGGGCTCCGGTGCAGGTCAGGATTGCCGACGATCGGATATTCGCGGGTCAGGGCCCGGGTCCGGAGCTTCAGAGGATCTCTGACAATGGGCTGATCATTCTTTGATGGTGCGGGCTCCTCCCGCTCGGCTACGTTCGTACGGCGGGACGCGACAAGTCGCCACCGGTGCGATTTCTGAAAGGGGGGGCATGCGCGAAACACTCGACGAGGCCGAGCGCCGGGACGCCGAGGATCCTCTTTCGGGATACGCGGCCGAGTTCTCCGTGGGCGATCTCGTGCACCTGAATGGCAATTCGCTGGGCCCTCCGCACGCGGGTCTGCTGGGCGCGCTCGAACGGGTGGTGGACCGCCAGTGGGCGCCCAGGCAGGTGCAGGGGTGGTTCGCCGACGGCTGGCTCGATCTGCCGCGCACCGTCGGCGACGCGATCGGAACGCTGCTGGGGGCCCGGCCGGGGCAGGTCGTCGTCGCGGGCGAGACCACGTCGACGACGCTGTTCAACGCGGTGGTGGCCGCCTGCCGCCTGCGCGGGGACCGGCCGCTCCTGCTGATCGAGGCCGGTGCGTTCCCCACGGACCTGTACATCGCGCAGTCGGTGGCGCGCCTGCTCGGCCGCCGCCTGCTCGTGGAGCCGGCGACCGGCTTCGACGCGGCCCTGGAGACCCACGGGTCGCAGATCGCCGCCGCGATCGCCGCACCCGTGGACTTCCGCACGGGCGAACTCCGCCCGATCGGCCCGACGACCGCTCTCTGCCACGCCGCAGGGGCGGTGTCGGTGTGGGACCTCAGCCACGCGGCCGGGGTCCTGCCGACCGACCTCGACGCCAACCGGGTCGACCTGGCGGTCGGATGCGGCTACAAGTACCTGGGCGGAGGCCCCGGGGCGCCGGCCTACCTCTACGTCGCGGAGCGGTTGCAGCCCGACGTGGACCTGCCCCTGTCCGGGTGGCACGGCCACGCGGCGCCGTTCGAGATGTCCCCCGGCTTCGTTCCCGCCGACGGCATCGACCGCGCCCGGACCGGGACCCCGCCGCTGCTCAGCCTGGTCGCGCTGCACCACGCCCTGGGCCCGCTGACCCGGGCGGGGATCGGGGCGCTGAGCCGCCGCAACCGTTCGCTGTCGGACTTCTTCCTCACCTGCGTCGAGGAGCGCTCCCCCGGCCTCACCCGGCGGCTCTCCTCCCCCGCGGACGCCGCCCGCCGCGGCGGGCACCTGGCGCTGGCCGTCCCCGACGCGGCCAAGGTCGAGCACGAGCTGGCCGCCCGCGGCGTCCTCCTCGACTCCCGCCCGCCCGACCTGATCCGGATCGCCTTCGCCCCGTTGTACGTGACCCACGTCCAGGTGTGGTACGCGGCGCGGGAGCTGGCCCACGTCTTGGAGGGAGAACGATGACCGGGGTACCCGAGTACGTCTCGTACGCGCGCATGGACGAGCTGCACGAACTGCAACGCCCGCGCACCGACGCCCGGGGCGAACTGAGCTTCCTCCTGATCAGCCACGTCAAGGAACTGCTCTTCCGGGTGGTGGCCGACGACCTCGGCACGGCCAGGGCCGCGCTCGGCGACGACGACCTCGACGGCGCCTGCCTGGCCCTGGCCCGGGCGGTCCGGAGCCAGGGCGTCCTCTCGGCCTGCTGGGAGTCCATGAACGGTATGTCCGCCGACGAGTTCCTGGAGTTCCGGCACGTCCTCAACGACGCGTCGGGCGTGCAGTCCTTCGCCTACCGCACCCTGGAGTTCCTCCTGGGGAACCGGCCCGAACGCCACGTCCGGGCCGCCCTGCGACAGGGACCCGAGCAGGTGCGGGCGGAACTCGCGAAGCCGTCGCTGTACGACGCGGTGCTGCACCACCTGGACCGGCGGGGTTTCGCGGTGCCGGTGTCCTGCCTGATGCGGCCGCCGGACCGGCAGTACGAGCCCAGCGCCGCCGTCGAGGACGTGTGGCTGGAGATCTACGGCGACCCGCGGCGCCACCGCGGTCCCCACCGGCTCGCCGAATGCCTGCTGGAGGTCGCCTACCAGTTCTCGCGGTGGCGTGCGACCCACCTGCTCGTGGTCGAGCGGATGCTCGGCGGCAAGAACGGCACGGGTGGAACGGACGGCGCCTCCTGGCTGCGGGAGATCAACGAACACCGGTTCTTCCCGGAGCTGTGGACGTTCCGGACCCGTCTGGAGAACGTCGCGCCCGGGAGGACTCCGTGACCGAACACCGTCGAACCGATCGGAGCCAGAACATGACGGGAAAAGCCGACCTCAGCCCCCTCGTTCCGCTGATCTTCGGGTTCTCCGCGTTCCAGCAGCTGCGGGCCGCCTCCGAGCTCCAGCTGTTCGAGTACCTCACCCAGAACGGCCCGGCGACCTGCGACCAGGTCGCCGAGGGGCTGCGCCTGCCCGCGAAGTCGGCGCGCAAGCTGCTGTTCGGCACCACCGCGCTCGGGCTCACCGACCGCGAGGACGGGGCCTACGTGCCGAGCGCTCCCCTGCGCGACGCGATCGAGGACGGCACATGGCCGCTGATCCGCAACATCCTCGAATTCCAGCAGAGGCTCTCCTACCTCCCGGCCACGGAGTACGCGCAGTCGCTGCGCACCGGGGAGAACGAGGGGCTCAAGCACCTGCCCGGCAGGGGCAACGACCTGTACACCCGGCTGGAGCAGTCGCCCGAGCTGGAGAACCTGTTCTTCCGGGGCATGCACGCGTGGTCGGAGCTGTCCAACCCGGTGCTGCTGGACCAGGTCGACTTCCGCGACACGGCCACCGTGCTCGACGTCGGCGGCGGTGACGCGGTCAACGCCATCGCCCTGGCCCGCTCCCACCCCCACCTGAAGGTGACGGTCTTCGACCTGGAGGGCGCCACCGAGGTGGCCCGGGACAACATTCGCGCCGCCGGGCTCTCCGACCGCGTCGACGTCGTCGTCGGCGACATGTTCTCCGACCCCTGGCCGCGAGGGGCGGACCTCGTCCTGTTCGCGCACCAGTTCGTCATCTGGTCCCCGGAGCAGAACCGCGAGCTGCTCAAGAAGGCGTACGACGCGCTGCGGCCGGGCGGCAGGGTCGCGGTCTTCAACGCGTTCGCCGACGACGACGGGCGCGGACCGCTCTACGCGGCCCTGGACAACGTCTATTTCGCGACGCTGCCCGCCGAGGAGGCGACCATCTACCAGTGGTGCGAGCACGAGGCCTGGCTGAGGGAAACGGGGTTCACCGACATCACGCGCACCCGCGGCAACGGGTGGACGCCGCACGGCGTCATCGGGGGGAGCAAGCCCGATGCCCTCTGAACGCCTCGACCTGGAGTACTCCCCGAGTTCCGCGGCGCGCGACCCGCAGCGGTCGCTGCGGTTGTACCGGGAACGCGGGGACGCGGCCCGGAGCCGTCTCCGGGTCCAGGAGTCCGTGCCCTACGGGGACGGGCCCGGCGAGCTGTGCCACGTGTTCCCGGCCGGCGCCCCCGGTCGCCCCGCGCCCGTCCTGGTCTTCGTGCACGGCGGGCACTGGCAGGAGTCGGGCATCGACGACGCGTGCTTCGCCGCCGAGAACGCCGTGTCCCACGGCTTCGCCTACGTCGCCGTCGGCTACGGCCTGGCGCCGGAGCGGACGCTGCCGGACATGATCGCCTCGGTGAGCCGGGCCCTGGCCTGGATCGCCGAGAGCGGACCGTCCCGTGGTCTCGACCCGGACCGGGTGTACGTCGCGGGCAGCAGCGCGGGCGCCCACCTGCTCGCGTGCGCGCTGGCCGACCCCGCGACGCCCCGCGCCCGGGGCGCCCTGCTGCTGAGCGGCCTGTACGACCTGGCCGAGATCCCGGACACCTACGTCAACGACGCCCTCGGCCTGACCCCCGGGACCGCGCGTCGGTGCAGCCCCCTGTGGATGGCGGCCCCGCGGTGCGACGCGGTCCTCCTCGCGGCCGGGCGGCACGAGACCCGCACCTACCTGCGCCAGCAGCAGGAGTACGAGGCCCGCCTCGCGGCCTCCGCCCTCCCGGTCGTCTCCCGCGTCATCGCCGACCGGGACCATTTCGACCTGCCGTTGGACCTGTGCGACCCCGCGACCGCTTTCGGTCGGCTCAGTCTGGAACATGTGGGAAGGGTGACCTCCTCTTCATGAAGTACCTGTTCACCTCGATGCCGGTCGTGTCCCACCTCCTGCCGTTGGTGCCGCTGGCCCAGCAGCTCGCCCTGGACGGCCACGACGTCCTGGTGGCCACCACCGGTCCGGCCGCCGACGCCGCCCGCCACGCGGGGCTCACCACCGTCGACGCGGGCGGGCGGCTCGACGCCCGCGAGCCCTACGACCGGCTGCTCGGCGTCATCGCGCGCGGGGAGTCCGGACACGCGGCGGACGACGCGCAGGCCCTGCGGGTGCACGGCACCTTCTTCGGCGACGTGGGGCTGCGCATGCTCGACGACCTGCTCCGCATCGGCCGGGAGTGGGGTGCGCGGGCCGTCGTGTACCCGGGTATCCACGCCGGCGGCCTGGTCGCGGCCCGCGCCCTCGGGGCCGTGGGGGTGCTGCACGGCTACGGGACCCCGCTGCCCACGTTCGCCCCGGCCCTGGAGCACATGCTCGCGAACCGGGACGACCTGCCCGACAGCGTTCCGGAGGCGGAGGTCGAGGTGGACGTGCTGCCGCCGTCGCTGCGGAACTTCGCCGAGCTGCCCTGGACCAACGGGACCCCGCGCCACCGGTTGGGCATGAGGTACGGGTCCTTCAACGGCGCCGGAGACGTGCCCCCGTGGCTGCTCGGCGAGCGCGCCGCGCCGCGCGTCATCCTGACCTGCGGGACCACCGAGGCCCTGGCCGGCGACACCTACCGCCGCGTCATCGAGGCACTGGACGGGACGGGGTGCGAGGCGGTGGTCCTCTCCGGCGGGGCGGTCCTGGACCGCCTGCCGGACCCGCTGCCCCCGTGGGTGCGGGTCGAGGAATGGCTGCCGCTGAGGTTCGCCCTGGGGCAGTCGGACGCGATCGTCCACCACGGCGGTGCCGGAAGCCTGATGACGTCCTTCGCCGCGGGCCTGCCGCAGCTGGTGATCCCCCTGCCCGGAACGGTCAGCATGAGCAACGGCCTGACCGTGGAAGCGCGCGGCGCGGGCGCGGTGCTCGACCCCACCGCGCTGGACGCCGCCGAACTCGCCAAGGCCGCCGCCGACGTGCTCACCTCCCAGGCCAAGCGCGAGGCCGCGGTCGCGGTCCGGCGCGAGATGGAGGACATGCCGCCGGTGCGCACCGTGGCCGCGCAGATCTCGTCCATCGTCGCCGAGCGGGGCGAGGTGGTGTCGTGAGGGTGGCGGTCATCGGCGGAGGACCGGCCGGACTGTTCACGGCGCTGCTGCTCAAACGGTACGGGGTGGCGGACCACGCCGTCGTGTGGGAGCGGAACCGGTGGGAGACCGCGGGCTTCGGCGTGATCATCCCCGCGGAATCGCTCGGCCTCCTCCGCGGTGCCGTGCCGCACCTGGCGGACTCCGTCGCCCTGCACATGGCCCGCTGGGAGAAGACGAGCGTCGGCAGGAGCGGCGAGCTGACGACGCTGGCGGCCACCCCGCCGATGGCGGCGATCGCGCGTTCCACGCTGAACGGGCTGCTGTGGGAGGCGTGCGACGCGGAGGGCGTGGTCCTGCGCGAGCGCGAGGCGCCCAAGCTGCCCGCCCTCTCCAGCTCCTACGACCTCGTGGTCTGCGCGGACGGCGCGGGCTCGCTGGCGGACCGGGCCGGTTTCACCGCCACGGTCCGCGAGGTCGGCCCGCCCTACACCTGGCTCGGTCTCGACCAGGCCGTCGACATGCTGACCTTCCTGGCCGAATCGACGTCCGACGGCTGTTATATGGCGCACACGTACCCGTTCAGCGACTCTGCCAGCACTTTTCTGGTGGAAGGCAAAAGGGCGCTCACCCCGGCCGATCTCAGTGCTCTTTTCGGCCTTCCCGTTCACCCCGAACCGGATCGGGAAAAATTCGGCTGGCGGAAATTCAGAGAACGGGTGGTACGGCCGTGGTCGCGCAGTAATATCGTGTTGGTCGGTGATTCCGCGCATACGACGCATTACTCGATCGGCAGCGGCACCCACCTGGCTTTCGAGGACGCCTCCACGCTGGTGGAGAGCCTGGCCGCCGCCGACAGCCTCCCCCGGGCGCTTTCCTTGTACGAGGAGACCCGTCGTCCGGTCATCGAGCGGTTCCAGGGCCTGGGCAGGGTCAGCGCCGCATGGTTCTCCCAGGTGGACGACGTGTTCGACCTTCCGCTGAGCCGGTTCGCGGCCAGCCTCCTGACCAGAGGGGGGCGTTTCGGAAATCACCGATCCCACGAATGACCGGCAATGGACCATGAAAGAAGGTAGAACGCGGTGAACGGTACGAGGCCGGAACTCGTCGTCCACGGGGCCCGTGCGAACAACCTGAACGGTGTCACCGTGCGAATCCCCTCCCCGGCGCTGACCGTGGTCACCGGAGTATCCGGGTCGGGGAAGTCGTCGCTGATTTTCGAGACGATCGCCAAAGAGTCGCAGCGCCAGCTCAACGAGGTCTTCCCGCTCTTCATCCGGAACCGGCTGCCGAAGTTCGAGCGCCCCGATTTCGAGTACATCGAGAACCTCGCCCCGGCCATCGTCGTCGACCAGCGCGCCCTGGGCCGCAACGCCCGCTCGACGGTCGGCACCCTCACCGAGGTCCAGCCGATGCTGCGGGTCCTGTTCTCCCGGTACGGAAGTCCGAGCGCAGGCGAGTCGACCGCCTACTCGTTCAACGCGCCGGAGGGGATGTGCCCGGAGTGCGAAGGGCTGGGCGAGGTCCTGAGCCTGGACATCGACCGGCTGCTGGACCGGTCCAAATCCCTGAACGAGGGGGCGATCCGGCACCCCAACTTCGCTGTCGGCACGAACTACTGGAAGCGCTACGCGACGGCCCACCACCACGTCGACCGGACCGGTTCCCGCCTCGGAGAGCCCTTGTTCGACGCCGACCTCCCGCTCAGGGACTACCCCGAGGAGAAACTGGAGCTCCTGCTGCACGGCGGCGGCTTCCAGACCGCCCGGCCCGACGAGTTCGGCAACGTCTCGGTGAACGACTACGAGGGCCTGGTGGAGCGGTTCACGCGGCGGTTCATCAAGCCCGGCCTGGACTCGCTCAAGGCCAAGGAGCGCAAGCACGTCGAGGCGGTCGTCGACATGGCGGCCTGCTCCGCCTGCGGCGGTACGCGGTTCTCCCGGGCGGTCCTCGACTCGCGCATCGGCGGGCACAACATCGCCGACCTGTCGGCGATGCAGGTGACCGACCTGGTGGACACGCTCGTCGCGATGGAGGGGACGATCGGCGACGCCTCGCTCCTGGCGCAGCCGATCGCCGCGCTGCGGCGCATGGAAACGGTCGGTCTCGGCTACCTCTCCCTCGACCGCTCCTCCCTCACCCTCAGCGGCGGCGAGGGGCAGCGCCTGAAGACCGTGCGCCACCTCGGGTCGAGCCTGACCGGCATGATCTACGTGTTCGACGAGCCCAGCACCGGCCTGCACCCGCGCGACGTCGAACGGCTGATCGTGCTGCTGCACCAGCTGCGGGACAAGGGCAACATCATCCTCGTCGTCGAGCACAACCGCGCGGTCATCGAGGCCGCCGACCACGTGATCGACATCGGCCCCGGCGCGGGCAAGCACGGCGGATCGGTCGTCTTCGAGGGCACGCCGACCGAACTCGCCGCGAGCGGCACCGCCACCGGCAGGGGGCTGTCCGAGCCGCTCCCGGCGTCCAGGTCGCGCCGCTTCGACGCCTGCCTCCCGGTCCGGTCGGCCGACCTGCACAACCTGCGCGACGTCGACGTGGACTTCCCCCTCGGCGTCCTCACGGCCGTGACCGGGGTCGCCGGTTCGGGGAAGAGCTCGCTGACCACGAAGGTGCTGCCCGGGCAGCACCCCGGTGTCGTCGTCATCGACCAGAGCGCGGTCGGCATCAACCCCCGGTCGACCCCCGCGACCTACGCCAAGATCTGGGACCACATCCGCAACGAGTTCGCGCGGGCCCACGGGGTCAAACCGGGGCTGTTCAGCTTCAACGCCGAGGGCGCCTGCCCGACCTGCAAGGGGCGCGGGAGCGTGACCAGCGACATGGCCTACCTGGACCCCGTCACGGTCACGTGCGAGACGTGCGGGGGCCGCCGCTACAGCCCCGAGGTTCTCCGTTACCGGTTGTACGGCCGCACGATCACCGAGCTGCTGGACACGACGCTGGAGGAGGCCGTCGAGGTGATCGGCGGCACGGTCAAGGAGCGGCTGAGGGCCTTCGTGGACGTGGGGCTGGGCTACCTCACCCTGGGCCGGTCACTGTCCGAGCTGTCCGGCGGTGAGCGGCAGCGCGTGAAGCTCGCGAGCCGGCTCACCGACAACGGGCGGGTCTTCGTCTTCGACGAACCGACCTCGGGGCTGCACATGGCCGACGTGCGCAACTTGGTCGCCCTGTTCCACCGGATCATCGACGCGGGCAACACGGTGATCGTCATCGAACACGATCTCGACGTCGTGCGGCTCGCCGACTGGGTGATCGACCTCGGGCCGGGGGCGGGGCACGACGGCGGCCGGATCGTCTTCACCGGTCGGCCGGAGGACCTGGTCAACGACCAGGACAGCTTGACAGGACGGTACCTGGCCAAGGAGCCGGGCTGACCGGATGAGTGGTGCCGAGTGGAGCTGTGAGGGAGGAGTGCCAATGCTGTCGACGACCACACCCGGAAGACCGGGGGCCGTCGTCTCGGAGACGATCACCGGTGCGTTCGCGAGGACGGCACGGGAGCACGCGCACCGTGAGGCGATCACGGACGGCGTGAGGACGCTGACGTACGGGGAACTGGACGCGGACACCGACCGGATCGCCCGGGCCCTGGCCGCCCGCGGGCTGCGGCCGGGGCAGCGCGTGGGCGTCCACTTCGACCGCGGCCTCTCCACCTACCGGCTCTTCCTCGGCATCCTCAAGGCCGGGCTCGTCGTGGTGCCGTTCAACCCCGTCCATCCGCCCGACTACAAGTCGCGGATGTACGAGGCCGCGGAGCCCGCCCTGATGGTGGTCGGTCCCACCCGGGCCGGTGCGGCCGGGGACCCCTGGGAAGGGGCCCTGCCGGTATCCGACCTGCTGGCCGAGGCGGCCGCGCTCCCGGCCGGGGCGCCTCCGGCGGGACCGGCCCCGGACGCCCCGGCCTTCGTCCTGTTCACCTCAGGATCGACCGGGGTGCCCAAGGGCGTCGTGATCGCGCACCGGGGGATCGCCCGCGTCTCCCGGCACCTGACCGGCTACACCCCGGGGCCGGACGACCGGTTCCTGCAACTCGCGCAGCCCGGCTTCGCGGCGTCGACCACCGACATCTGGACCTGCCTCCTGCGCGGCGGACGGCTCCGGGCCGCCCCGCAGGAGGTCCCCGCCCTGCGGGAGCTGGCCGAGCTGATCGTCCGTGACCGGACCACGGTGCTCAACCTGCCCGTCGGGCTCTTCAACCTCCTGGCCGAGCACCATCCGGAGACCCTCGCCCAGGCGAGGTGGGTGATCGTCAGCGGGGACTTCCCGTCCGCCGCGCACCTGGAACGCGCCCTCGGCGTCATGGACGGCGCGCTGTTCAACGCCTTCGGCTGCACGGAGAACTCCGCGCTCACGGCGATCCACCGGGTCACACCGGCGGACCTGGCGCGGGGGGAGGTCCCCGTCGGCCGTCCGATGCCCGGCGTGGAGCTGTCCGTCCGCGACGAGGACTTCGAGGAGTGCCCGCCCGGGCAGATCGGTGAGTACTGCATCGCCGGGGAGGGCCTCGCCCTGGGTTACCTCGACGACCCGGAGCTCACCGGTGAGAAGTTCGTCCTGCACGGCGGCCGGAGGCTGCTGCGCACCGGAGACCTGGCCAGGTGGACCGAGGATGGCGAGATCGTGCTCGGCGGGCGCGGCGACCAGATGCTGAAGATCCGGGGGTACCGGGTCGAGCCCCGCCACGTCGAGGTGACCGCCGAGGCGTTCCCGGGCGTGGCCCGGGCCGTCGTCCAGGCCCCCGCCGACGGGGCCGCGGAACAGCTCGTGCTGTGGTGCACGGCCGACTCCGGGGCCGGGGGCGGGGTGGACGAGCAGGCCCTCACGGCCCACCTGCGCGAGAGGCTGCCCGACTACATGGTCCCGTCGACCGTGACGGTCCTCGGGGAGTTCCCCCTGAACGCCAACGGCAAGATCGACCGGGGCGAGCTGCGGGCCCGGCTCGCCGCCGGGCGGGAGTCCGGACAGGGCACGCGGCGGGTCCCCGGAGACGGGCTCGTCGAGGTCGTCCGCTCCACCCTGGCCGCCGTGATGGACCGCCCGCGGCTCGGCGCCGACGAAGGGCTCCTCGAAGCCGGGGCCACGTCGCTGCACCTGATCGACCTCGGCTCCCGGCTCGACGACATCGTCGGTGTCGCGCTGTCCCCCGGCGACCTCCTCGACGCGGGCACGGCGGCCGGCATCGCCGCCCGGATTCGGGCCGAGCGCAGTGGGGGTGGCACCCGATGACGAGCCTCGGAAGACGGGCGCTCCCGCCGTCACCGGTCCAGGCCGGGCTGTGGTTCGCCAGCACCTACGGCACCGACGACCCCGCGGCGTACAACCAGCCCCTGGTCCTGCGGCTCCCCGTCCGGCTGGACCACGACCGCCTCGCGGCGGCCGTGCGCGCGGTCCACGCCGCACAGGACTCCCTGCGCACGACGTTCGAGCCGGACGCGGACGGCGACCTGCGGCA
This sequence comes from Nocardiopsis protaetiae, assembly GCF_045446735.1. Classification (NCBI taxonomy): domain Bacteria; kingdom Bacillati; phylum Actinomycetota; class Actinomycetes; order Streptosporangiales; family Nocardiopsidaceae; genus Nocardiopsis; species Nocardiopsis protaetiae. The sequence goes on along the minus strand of NZ_JBJJBV010000003.1, from coordinate 20,160 downwards.
GATCGTGCACGACCGCCTGGACCCGGTCATCGAGCTGCGGGACTCGGCCGGGCCGGACCCGGGGGCGTGGATCGACGCGCAGGTGGAGGAGGTCGCCCGCACCGTCTTCGACCTGGAGGCGGGACCGCTCGCGCACGTCCGCCACCTGCGCCTCCTGGACCGGGGCACGAGCCTGCTCGTGTTCAACATCCACCACACCGTCTTCGACGGGATGTCCTGGAAGCCCTACCTGCGCCAGGTCGAGGCGGCCTACGCGGCCCTGGGCCGCGGCGACGCGTCCGAGCCGCCGGTTCGGCGGCAGGCGCCGGAGGCCTATGCCCGGTGGCGCGAGCGCGTGGCGCGCGCCATGGAGCCGGGGCCGGACGCCGCGACCCCGGCCTACTGGCGGGAGAAGCTCGCCGACGCGCCCGAGGCGGCCCCCGTCGCGCCGATCGGGGAGCGGGAGCCCCACGGCACCGCCGCCCGGACGGTCCTGGACCCGGAGCTGAACGCGCGGGTGCGGGAGTTCTGCGCCGCGCAGGGCATCACCACCGGCATGTTCTTCATCGCCGCGGCCTTCGTGCTGCTGCACCGGCAGACCCGTCAGGACGACGTCCTGCTGGGCATGCCGCTCTCCGTGCGCGAGGGCGGGGAGGACGCCGAGGTCGTCGGGCACCTGACCAACACCGTCGTGCTCCGTCACCGCCTGGCGGAGCACGCCACCGCCCACGACGTGCTCCGGGCCGTCCGGCGCGAGGTGCTCGACGTGCTCCGGCACCGGCACGCCCCGCTGGAGGCCGTGGTCGCGGGCCTGCGGGAGAGCGGCGGCCACCGCGACGGCACCGGCGAGCTGTTCAACGCGATGATCACCGTGATGCCGGCCGACGCGCGCGGCCTCGACCTCCGCGAGTGGGGGGTCCAGACCTGGGAGTACACCTCGGGCGGGGCCAAGTACGATCTCGCGCTCATCGTCGACGAGGCCGCGGAGGGCAGGACGCTCATCGTCGAGCACACCTCGACCACCGACGACGGCGCCGTGTTCGCGGAGTACCTCGTGCGGCGGCTCCGGCGGCTCGTCGAGAGCGTGCTCGCCCGACCGGACACCCCCGTCCGGGAGCTGCCGTGGATGGACGAGCGGGAGGAGGCCGCGGTCATCGCGTCCTGCTCGCGGCGGCAGGACTCCCCGGACCTGGGCGACCAACTGACGGACGACCTCTTCACCGCCGCTGTCAAGGCCGCCCCCGACCGCCCCGCCCTGGTCGCCGGCGGCGCCGTGTCCACGTACGCCGAACTCGACGGGCGGGTCCGGTCCGCGGCGGTGGGCCTGGCCGCGCGGGGGGTGCGTTCGGGCGCACCGGTCGCCGTCCTGCTGCACCCCGGGCCCGCCCTCGTCGCCACGGTCCTGGGCATCCTGCGCGCCGGGGGGAGCTACGTCGCCCTCGACCCCGGCAACCCCGTGGAGCGGCTGGGCTTCGCCATCGGCGACAGCGGCGCGGAGATCCTCGTCCGCGACCCCGGCATCGACCTGTCCGGCGCGGACCTGCCCGCGGGGCTGGAGGTCATCGCCCCCGCCGACCTGGACGGCGATCCCGCCGCCCCGGTCGAGCCCGGGCGCAAGGGGCCCGGCGACACCGCCTACGTCGTCTACACCTCGGGTTCCACCGGCCGCCCCAAGGGCGTGGTGATCACCGAGGCCACACTGGCCAACCTCGCGCACTGCCAGGAGTGGATGTCCCGCGGGCGGCGGATGCGCACGCTCCAGTACATGTCCCCGGCCTTCGACGTCTTCGCGCTGGAACTCGTGGGCTCCCTGTGCACGGGGGGCACACTGGTCATCCCGCCCGCGCACGCCAGAACCGATTTCGAGGCGCTGGCCGCCGAACTCGCCGGGCGGCGGATCGAGCGGGTGTTCCTCCCCTATGTCGCGCTCCGCGAACTGGCCGCGGTCCTGCGGACCCGCTCCGTGCCGCTGCCGGACCTGCGGGAGGTGTACGTCACCGGGGAACGGCTGGTGGTCACCGACGACCTGCGGGCCATGTTCCGAGCGCTGCCGGACGCGCGGTTGATCAACGCCTACGGCCCGTCCGAGGCGCACTGGTGCACGGCGGAGACCCTGGCCGCCGACCCCGACGCCTGGCCCGCGATGCCGCCCATCGGCGGGCTCGTCCCCGGGGTCGACGCCCGCGTCCTCGTCGACGGCGACCGCTTGGCCCCCTTCGGGGTGGAGGGCGAGCTCTGCATCGCGGGACCGGTGATCTCACCCGGGTACCTGAACCTGCCGGAGAGGACCGAGCGCGCGATGCGGCCCGACCCCCTCGGACCGCCCGGACAGCGGATGTACCGGACCGGGGACATGGTCGTGCTGACGCCGGACGGACGCCTGCACTACCGCGGCCGGGCCGACGACCAGATCAAGATCCGGGGCTACCGGGTCGAGCCGGGCGAGGTGGAGTCCGCGCTCGAACGCGTACTGGACGCGGAGCTGGCCGCGGTGATCGCCCGGGTGTCGGGTGGCGAACGGCGGCTGCACGCGTTCGTGCAGTCCGCCGCCGAACCGACGCCCGCATGGCGCGCGCGGCTCGCCGACGTGCTCCCCGGCTACATGATCCCGGCGACGCTCACCCGCGTCGACCGCATTCCCCTGACTCCGACCGGGAAGATGGACCGCCGGGCCCTGGAGGAACGGCTCGCCCGGCAGGCCGAGGACGGCGCCGCGGGTGCCGGCGGTCCGCACCCGCCCCTGACCGAGGCGGTCGGCCGGGACGGGCCCGAAGCCCGGTCCGTGCTCGCCATGGCCGAGGTGTGGACGGAGCTGCTCGGGTTCTCCCCGCGGACCCCGGACGACGACTTCTTCCTCCTGGGCGGCCACTCGATGCTCGCGGCCCGCCTGCACCGGCTCGTCCGGCGGCGCTTCGGCACGGACATCGCCCTGTCGGCCCTGCTCAGCACCCCCACCCTGCGCGGGATGGCCGGGTGCCTGGCGGGCGGTGGCGGCACCGGGGACCGGACGGCGACGGCCCAGGTGCTGCGCGACGACGCGCGCCTGGGCGACTTCTCCGTCGCCGCCGAGCGGGAGCCGGGCGATGGAACCGTCCTGCTGACCGGCGCGACCGGCTTCCTCGGCAGCCACCTGCTCGACGAACTCGTCCGGGCCGGGCGGCGGGTCCGCTGCCTCGTCCGCGCGGACACCGGGGACCGGGCCCGGCGGCGCCTCGTGGAGGCGTTCGAGAAGTTCGCCCTGGACCCCTCCGTGCTCGACCGGGTCGAGGTCGTCCGGGGCGACCTGGCACAGCCGGGACTCGGGCTGGGGGAGGGGTACGGGCGACTGGCACGGTCCGTGGACGAGGTCTACCACGCCGCCGCGCACATCAACTTCATCGTCCCGTACCACACGGTCAGGCGCGCGAACGTCGAGGGTCTGCGGGTGCTGCTCGACTTCTGCGCCGTCAACCGCACACCGCTGCGGCTGGTCTCGACGATGGGGGTCTTCCCCCCCGACTCGACCACCGGCCGGGTGACCGAGGACGCGGTTCCGGGGGACCCCGCGTCACTGGGCGTCGGGTACTCGCAGAGCAAGTGGGTGGCCGAACACCTCGCCCTCCAGGCCCGGGAGGCCGGGCTGCCGGTCACGCTGCACCGGGTCGGCCGGATCGGCGGCCACGACCGCACGGGGGCCTGCCGGCACGACGACTTCTTCTGGCTCCAGATGAAGAGCTTCGCGCTCCTGGGCTGCTACCCCGAGGACATGCCGGACGCGCCCGCCGTCGACCTGCTGCCCGTGGACTACGTGGCCCGGGCGATCGTGCGCCTCTCGACCGCCGGACCGGACGGCGCGACCTGGCATCTGTTCCACGACCGGGGGCTGTCGTGGCCCGCGGTCATCGACACCGTCCGCGCGCAGGGGTACGCGGTCGAACCGGTCACCCGCGCGCGCTGGATGGCCGCCCTGGAGGAGCGGGCCGAATCCGACTCCCGGGGCGAGGGGCTCGGTCCGCTGGTGCCGTTCATGCGCGAGGGCGTGATGAGGCTCGGCGACCACGCCTTCGACAACGACAGGACACGGCGGTCCCTGGCCGGACTGGGCTGTCCGCTACCCCCGGAGGACACGGGATGGATCAACCGGATGTTCGAGTACTTCCGCTCCCACGGGGCGGTTCCCCGGCCGGAGAAGGCGCGACGGAAGGCGAGCCATGACTGAAGAACGCACGTACTCGGTGGCGATCGTCGGTGCGGGGCCGGTCGGGTGCGCCCTGGCCACCCTGCTCCGGGGCCAGGGGATCGACGTCGACCTCTTCGAGCGGACCTCCGAGTCCGGTCCGGTCGGCTCCGGCCACTCCTTCAACCTCACGCTCACCTCGCGCGGCGTCTCCGCCCTTCCCCACGGGGTCAAGCGCCGCCTCTACCACCGGGGCACGGTGCTGACCAAACGGATCATCCACCACCGCAACGGCGCGATCTCCACCCAGCCGTACGGGACGTCGGACACCCACCACCTGCTGTCCATCCCCCGCCGGGACCTCCAGGACCTGCTGCGCGACCAGGCGGTCCGCGCCGGGGCGCGGATTCACTACGAGAGGGAGTGCGTCGGCGTGGACGCGGACCGGGCCGCGGTGACGGTCCGCGCCCGGGACGGCCACACGACACGGCACGAGGCGGACCTCCTCGTCGGCTGCGACGGCGCCAACAGCGCGGTCCGCGACGCCATCTCCCCGGAGCACCTGCGGGTCACCCACCGGTCCATCGCGCACGGGCACGCGGAGATCACCATGGACTACGGGGACGCGGACCCGAGCGGCCTGCACCTGTGGCCGCGGGGCGACCACTTCCTCCAGGCCCAGCCCAACCCCGACCGGACGTTCACGACGAGCCTGTTCAAGCCGATGACCGGGAGCGGCCGGCGGTCCCACTTCGCCGGGCTCGACTCGGCCGAGGCGGTCCGCGACTACTGCTCGACCGAGTTCCCGGACGTGTTCGACCGGATGAGCCGGGTCGACAGCGGTCTCCTCGCGCGGCTGCCGACACGGCTCCGCACGGTCGACTGCGCGCCCTACCACCGGGGCCGCACGGTGCTCGTGGGCGACGCCGCCCACACGGTCGTCCCGTTCTACGGCCAGGGGGTGAACTGCAGTTTCGAGGACGCGGCGACCCTGGCCGCCCTCCTGGAGAAGTTCCGCTTCGCCCACGGGAGCGAGGCCCGCGCCGCCTCGGAACTCGTCGCCCGGGAGTACAGCGACGCGCGGGTCGAGGCCGGGCACGCGCTCGCCGAGCTGTCCCTGGACAACCTGGCGGAGCTGTCCGCCCACGTCGACGACTCGGCCTTTCTGGCCCGCAGGTCGTTGGAGAGGCGGCTCCACCAGGAGCACCCGGAGCTGTACATGCCGCTCTACCAGCTGGTGGCGTTCACCTCCCTCCCCTACAACGAGGCCCGCCGCATGTACCGCGAGACGAACGCGGTGCTGGACGCGCTGTGCGCGGGGCGGGACCTGTACCGGGACAGGGAGCAGATCATCGGCCAGTTCGCCAGGGTGCGGGAGGGCGGGCTCAGCCTGTCCGGCACCGCGGCCTGACGGCCGGGTACCGGTCGGCCGCCCTGGCCGACCGGTACCCGACCGGGCGGCTACGACTCCGCCATGGCCGCCCGCAGCGGCTCCCACCACGAGGGGTGGGCGCGGTACCAGTCGATCACCTCGGCCAGCCCCCGCTCGAAGTCGACCTCGGGCGCGTAGCCCAGGGCGCGCAGCCTGTCGTCGGCGAGGGAGTAGCGGCGGTCGTGGCCCTTGCGGTCGGGGACCCACTCCACCCTGTCCCAGCCCTGCCCGAAAGCGGCGAGCAGCCGCCCGGTGAGTTCGAGGTTGGTGAGCTCGGCGGTGCCGCCGACGTGGTACACCTCGCCCGGGACGCCGTGCTCCATCACGGTGCGGATGCCCCGGCAGTGGTCGTCCACGTGCACCCAGTCGCGGACGTTGCGCCCGTCCCCGTAGACCGGGACGCGCTCGCCGCGGAGCAGGTTGGTGACGAAGAGCGGGATGATCTTCTCCGGGTACTGGCGCGGGCCGTAGTTGTTGCCGCAGCGGGTGACGCACACCGGCAGGCCGTGGGTGCGGGCGTAGGCCAGGGCCATGAGGTCGCCCCCGGCCTTGGCCGCCGCGTAGGGGGAGCGGGGATCGAGCGGGGCGTCCTCGCTCCAGCTCCCCCGCTCGATGCTTCCGTACACCTCGTCCGTGGAGACCTGGACGACCCTGCCGATCCCGGCTTCGAGGCAGGCCTGCATCAGTGTCTGCACGCCGAGCACGTTCGTGCGGGCGAACGCCGTGCCGTCCGCGATGGAGCGGTCCACATGCGACTCGGCGGCGAAGTTGACCACCGCGTCGTGGCCCGGAAGGAGCTTCGCGAGCAGGTCCGCGTCGCAGATGTCACCCCTGACGAAGTCGACCCGTTTCGCGACCGCCCCCAGGTTCGACCTGCTGCCCGCGTAGGTCAGTTTGTCGAGCACCGTGACCGGCTCCCGCACACGGGACGGGGAGCGCCCGTCGAGCAGTGCGCGCACGAAGTGCGAGCCGATGAAGCCCGCACCGCCGGTGACCAGAATTCTCATCGCTCTCTCTTTCGCTTCGCCCATGCCGACGGGCCCCGTGCCGGTGGGGCGGGGGGAAGGGGGACGGTGGGACGGCTCAGGTGCTGATCCGCACCTGGCTGTGGTCGCCGAGCACGAGGCGGTGCGCCCGCGGTGTGGGCGGGGCGGGGACGATCTGCGACTCCCGGCCGATCAGGGAGCGCTCGATGCGGCGCATCCCCTCGATCGAGGCACCGCGGAGCACGATCGAGTACTCGATCTCGCTCGCGCTGATCCGGCAGCCGCCCTCGATGGACGTGAACGGTCCGACGTAGGAGTCGCGGATGACCGCGTCCGGCCCCACGGTCACGGGGCCGACGATGCGCGAGCGGACCACCTGGGCGCCCTCGGCCACCGCCACGCGCCCGACCAGCTCGCTGTCGGTGACGGTCCCCTCGGCCAGCGGCTCCAGCGTCTCCAGGACGTTCCGGTTCACCTCCAGCATGTCGTCGACGTTCCCGGTGTCCTTCCAGTAGCCGGTGATGATGGTGGAGTCGACCCGCTCACCGGTGTCGATCAGCCCCTGGATGGCGTCGGTGATCTCCAGTTCGCCGCGCTCGGAGGGCTTGAGGTTCGCGACGATCCCGTGCACGGCGGGCGTGAACATGTACACCCCGGCCAGCGCGAGGTCGCTCTTGGGGTGGGCCGGCTTCTCCTCCAGCCCGACCACCCGCCCGGCGGCGTCCAGTTCGGCCACTCCGAACGCCTGGGGCGTGCTGGTGCGGGTCAGCATGATCTGGGCCGCGGGGCGGTGCCGCCGGAAGCGGGCGGCCAGGTCGGCGAAGCCCCCGACGATGAAGTTGTCGCCCAGGTACATGACGAAGTCGTCGTCGCCCAGGTAGTCGCGGGCGATGAGCACACCGTGCGCCAGTCCCAGCGGCGCCTCCTGCCGGAGGTAGGTGACCTCAAGGCCGAAACGGCCCCCGTCTCCGACGGCGTTCTCGATCTCGGCGGCCGTGTCGCCGGTGACGATTCCGACTTCGCGCACTCCGGCCGCGGCGATCGACTCCAGGCCGTAGAACAGCACGGGTTTGTTCGCGACCGGGACGAGTTGTTTGGCGGAGGTATGGGTGATCGGGCGCAGCCGCGATCCCGACCCGCCTGCCAGCACCAGAGCCTTCATGGTCCGAGGGCCTCCTCAGGGGAGTCGAAAGGTGGTCTACGGTGCATCCTTTCCTTTTCGCCGGCGGTGATTCCATCAGGGGAACTGAAGATATTCTCAAGGATTTCTTTGGCCGCGGATCGCCCGGGGCCGTCCCGCGGCCCCGGGCGCGCGGCCCCGTGCGCCGCTGACGTGCGATGACGGTGGGTCGGGGTGTCTCCGGGGGTTTTAAAGGTCCTCTGATTCTTCTCTGTCGGTCCCCTGATTGTCCTGCTTTCGGGTGAAAGTTACCCTGGGGCGCAATGGTCGTCCGCGAAAGGGTGAGAACCCGAATCGCGTTTCCCCGTGAAGACCCTGAGGAGTTTCCCTTGGACGCGCCGGACCTCGTTGAAGTGTGGAATGAAGAGCAGATCGGCCTATGGCATTCCTATCACCTTTCCGGTATGCCGGAACTGATAAGCTCGATGCACCTGTGCATGTCGATCCACGCTTTCGCCGAGTCCGGATGCCTCGACCGCCTGCGCGCCCGGGAGTGGGCGTCGCCCGCGGAGATCCTCGGCGGAGGGGACACCGGGACCGGCCGCGGGTTCCTCGACTACCTGCGGGTCTGCGGCGTCCTGGACCGGAGGCGGGGGCGCTACCGGCTGTCCCCGAAGGGAACCCTCCTCACCGGCGAGATCGCGCTGGCCCGGCTCGGCTTCTACCTGGAGGCGTACGCGCCGGTCACCGCCCGGATGACGGACCTGATCACGAACAAGGCCGAGTACGGGCGGGATGTGGTCCGGGCGGGCGGGGCGCTCAGCAGGCACTCCGGCACCGTCGCCACGGTGTCCTACGTCGGACTCGTCGCCGAGGCCCTCGCGGGACGGCGGCCGCGCCGCATCCTGGACATCGGCTGCGGGGATGGGTCGCTGGTCCTCCAGCTGTGCGCGCGGCTGCCGGAGCTGTACGGCACGGGGATCGACATCTCCCGCGCCGCCATCGACAACGCCAGGGCGGACAGCGAACGGGAGGGGTTCGCGGACCGTACGAGTTTCGAGGTCGCCGACGCCTTCGCCCCCGACACCTGGTCGGAGAAGGCGGCGGCCGCCGACGTGCTCGTCGGGGTCGGGGTGCTGCACGAACTCTTCCGGGACGGCGAGGACGCGGTGATCGCGGTCCTGGACCGCCTCGCCGACGTCGTGACCGACGGAAAGGTGTTCCTGCTCGGGGAGCCCGAACTCCGCTACGACAACCGGGAGAACGACTCCGACTTCTTCCTCGTGCACGTGCTGACCGGCCAGGGCGTACCGCGGGACCGGACGGCGTGGCTGGACGTGTTCCGCAGGTCGCGGCTGCGCTGCGACCGCGTCATCACCAACGCGGCCGCCGGTCCCCGTACGTGCTTCTACGAGCTGACCGCGCGGTAGCCCGCGACGGCCGGCCGCCGGCCGCCCCGTGGCCCCTCGGGGCCACGGGGCGGCCGAGCCGTCAGCGGCACACCGCGTAGGCCTGGCGGCCGCGCGGTCCCGCGCCCGCGCGCAGGAACCCGTCCCGGCCCGCGCCCACGATGCAGGCCTTGGCGCCCAGGGACATCTCGGGGACCACGTCGACCACGTGCCCCCGGCGCCGGAGTTCGGCCACGGCCTCGGAGCCGATCCCGGCCTCCGCCACCATCGTCCCGTGCCGTCGGCCGCGGGGGGTGAACGACGACGGGAAGTGGTCGGTGTGGAACAGCGGCACCTCGGTGCTCTGCTGGAGGTCCGCGCCGAACTCGGCCACGGCCAGGAAGGTCTCCAGCGTCCACTGGTCCTGGCGGTCGCCCCCGGGGGTGCCGAAGGCCAGGTGGGGCCTGCCGTCGCGGGAGACCAGCGTCGGGCTCAGGGTGGTGCGGGGACGCTTGCCCCCGGCGACCGCGTTCGGGTGCCCCTCGACCAGCCACATGGTCTGCCCGCGCGTGCCGAGCGGGAAGCCGAGCCCGGGAACGACGGGCGAACTCTTGAGCCAGCCCCCGCTGGGGACCGCGGCGACCAGGTTCCCGTACCGGTCGGCGACCACGAGCGCGCAGGTATCGCTGGGCTTGAGCGTGGCCCGTAGGACGACCGTGGGCATCCCGCTCTGGAGCTGGCCCATCCAGTCCCCGCCCCAGTCGGGGGCCGGGTCGGGTTCGACGGCCGGCACCCCGGAGGTCCGGCCGCCCGGGGTTCCCGGGACGGGCGCCGGGTCGGCCCGGTCCCCGATGAGCCGCCTCCGGGCGGCGGTGTACTCCGCGGAGAGCAGGGTCGTGAGCGGTGAGTCGGGGTGGACGGCGGGGTCCCCGTACCACGCCTCCCTGTCGGCGAAGGCGAGCTTGGCCGCCTCCGTCAGCAGGTGGACGTACTCGGGGTCGTCCGGGGCCAGCGAACGCAGGTCGTAGCCCTTTAGGAGGGCCAGCTGCTGGAGGAAGACCGGGCCCTGGGACCAGGGGCCCGGTTTGTTGACGGTCAGCCCGCGGTAGTCGAGGCGGAGCGCGGGCTCGACCTCGGCCCGCCAGGCCGCGAGGTCCTCGCCGGTGAGCAGCCCCCGGTGCCGGCGCCCGGAGGCGTCGAGCACCTCGGTCGAGGCGACGAACCCGTCGATGGCCTCTGCCACGAAGCCTTCGTAGAAGGCGCGTTCGGCGCGCTCGATCTGCGCGTTCCGGTCGGCGCCCCCCGCTTTCGCCTCGGTGACGAGCCGCCTCAGCACGGCGGCCAGGTCCGGGTTGGCGAGCCGTTCCCCGGCGGCCGGGGCGCGCCCGCCGACCAGGTAGGCCTTGCCCGAGGAGGCCCACTCGTCCTCGAACAGCGGGACGAGCGCGCCGATCGCCTTCGCCGTGTCGGGCATGACCGGATAGCCGTTCGCGGCGTATCCGATCGCCGGTTCCGCCACCGTCTCCAGGGGGAGCCGGCCGAAGTCGGCGAGCAACCGCAGCCAGGCGCCCATCGCGCCGGGGACGGTGGCGGGCAGCAGTCCGGACCCGGGGATCTGGCGCAGGCCCAGGCCGGTGAAGTGCGCGAGGTCCGCGCCGCCGGGCATCGGCCCCTGCCCGCAGATGACGGAGGCGTCCTCCGAGCCCGAGCGCTGGGCGACGATCGCGACGTCGCCGCCGGGGCCGTTGGAGTGGGGTTCCACCACCTGGAGGACCAGCCCGCCCGCGACGGCCGCGTCGAAGGCGTTGCCGCCCTGCTCCAGGACGGCCATCGCGGCGCCCGAGGCCAGCGGCGAGGTGCTGGAGACCGCTCCGATGTCTCCGATGAGTTCCGGTCGGGAGATCATGCCTCACACCTCCCCGGCGATTCCCGGGGCCCCGAAGACGCCGGGGCCGGGGGTGAGCACGTGGTCGGGGTCGTAGCGCTCCTTCGCGGCACGGAGGCCGTCCCAGGCGTCACCGTAGTGGTCGCGCCACTCCGACTCCGTCATCTCCACCGAACCGATCGGGTAGAGCACGCCGCCGTGCCGCTCCCGGGTCAGGGACATCAGGCGGCGGTTGCGCGCGAGCATGGAGTCGGCGAAGCCCGGCTCCGGGTCGGGGGTCTCGGACACGGTGTTGACGTCCACGACGAACATCCACTCCGACCCGTGCGGTTCGGGGACGCGCGGCAGCGGGCGCGTGGCGTGCGACCTCCGCTGCGGGTAGATCAGTCCGGCTCCGTAGGGGCCGATGTCCCGGGGGGTCAGGGTCGGGTGGACGTCGGCGAAGAAGTCCTCCAGCTTCGAGCCCGGGAGCCAGGTGTCGAACCACGGCTTGACCAGCCGGTCCCAGCCCTCGGTCGCGCACAGCGGGTCGATGAGGTCGTCGATCGAGAGCACGTGGTCCATGTACCCCCGGTCCTGGATGTCCGGCGAGGCGCCCAGGCCGTTCAGGATCTCCCGGTCGTCCGGAGGGGCGGGGGAGTCGTAGAACGCGGTCGCGAGCAGTGTGAACGTCGGGGTGGAGCCGGGTGCGACGAACTCGGCGTAGACGTGGTCGACGCCGTCGCGGTCGATGACCGCGCGCAGGTCCCGGAAGAACGTGTCGCCGTCGGTGTAGCCGAGGACATAGGTGCGCGCCCGCTCCCGGGCGGGGACGAGGTCGATGGTCGCCCTCGTGATGATGCCGCACTGGCCGAGCCCGCCGAGCACCGCCTCGAAGAGGTCGCTCTTGCGGGTGGGGGAGCAGCGTTCGATGTTCCCGGTCCCGGTGACCACCTCCAGTTCGCGCACGTGGTCGACCTGGAGTCCGGTGCGCAGGCCGCCGACGATGCCCCCGACGCCGCCCACGGACAGGGTCCCGCCCACGGTGAGCCCGGTGTAGCCGGTCAGGACCGGGGGCGTCAGCCGCGGCGACCGGTCGTAGGCCGCCTCGGCCAGGTCCCTCCACAGGACGCCGGCGTCGACCTCGGCGGAGTCCGGTCCGAGGGAATGGATGCGGTTCAGACAACGGTTCTCGACCACCAGTCCGCGGGAGAGTCCCTGGCCGAAGGTGGTGTGCGCCCGGCCGCGGCCGGACACCGGAATTCCCTGCTCACGGCAGAATGCGATCATCTCGGCCACGTCGCGTGCCGAACCGGGACGCAGAACCGCACCCGGTTTCTCGGAGGAGAGGTTTCCCAGGTCGGCGGAGACCGCGTCCCGGGACGCGTCGTCGACCGCCAGGACGCCCTCCAGGCGGGGGACGGGGGCGAGTGGGAAGTGCGCTACCCCGGATTCCTCGGTTATCCATTTCTTTGTGGACGGATCGAATCCGATCACTTTTCCGGTCGGGTCGGTGTTCGTTCCGGTCATGTAATCCCCTTGGCGAAAACTGCCGTTCCCTGGTCACGGTGAAGCGTATCCAGGGGCGGAGATCAGGCGCACTCAGGTATTCTCAAACTGTTTTCAAAGTCTGTTTGTCGCTGTCTTCCGCCCATCGCCCGACGGCGCCGTCGGGCGATCGCGGCGCGGGAGGCCCCGACGGCGGCCGCCGCCCCGGCGCCCGCGAGGGCGCGGCCCGGCCCGGATTCGTCGATAACCCGGCGGAACAGCAGGTCGGCCGGTAAGGTCCTGATCGGCTCCGTCGCCTGTGCCGACCGCGTTCCCCCGCCACCGACGCGTTCGTCGGGTGGATCACGGCGTGCTGCCCGGACCCGGCCCCGGGACGTGAGGGCCGGTCCCCGTTGACTCTTCAAGGGAAGTTCACTTCCATGACGATCGTTGTGACGACGCCGACCGGGCATGTCGGCTCGCGTGTGGTGCGGTTGCTGATCCAGGCCGGCGTCCGGCCGACGGTGCTGGTCCGCGACGCGGAGCGGCTCGGGGAGGAGACCCGCCGACGGGTCGGTGTCAGGCAGGGCGATCTCACCGACGGTGCCTTCGTCCGCGCGGCGGTCGCCGGTGCCCGGACCGTCCTGTGGGTCGATCCCACGCCGCACACGTCCCCCGAGCCGGTAGAGGCCTCACTGCGGACCGCCGAAGCGCTGGCGCGGGCCGCGGAGGCGGGGGAGGTGGACCGGATCGTGCTGCTGAGCAGCGTGGGGGCCGAGAAACGGGGCGGCGCCGGCCATATCGACGGCCTCGCCCGGATCGAGCAGCGGTTCGAGGCCACCGGGGTCGACGTGCTCCACCTGCGCTCCGGGTACTTCTTCACCAATCTGCTGGCATCCGCCGACTCGCTCGCGTGCGGTGTGCTCACCACGACGACGGACCCCGACCGGCCCCTGCCCTGGGTCGATCCCCGCGACATCGGGGACGTCGCCGCCGCCCGGCTGCTGAACGACGATTGGCGGGGGCAGGGGGTCCAGGCCGTCCACGGCCCGGAGGACCTGAGCTACCGCCAGGTCGCCGCCATCCTCAGCGAGGTGCTCGACCGGGACATCCGGGTGCACCACATGAGCGACGACGACCTGCGCGCGGTGCTGCGCTCGGCGGGTCTGCGGTCCGGAGCGGTCGAGGGCATCGTCGGTATGGCGGCGGGCACCCGCGACCTGGTCCCCGAACAGCCGCGCGACGTGGTCACCACCACTCCCAGCCCGTTGGCGGCCTGGGCGTACGCGCACCTGCGTCCGGTTCTTCACTAAAGCCTTTGGCGAAAGCCGAGGACATGCGCGTCTGTAAAAGCCTTTGAGCTGGGGTATTGCCGCTGCGCTCCGATGGCGGGCCGATCGCAAACCACCTCTTTACAGATGGCCCCATGTCGTGATAAAAATACCAATGTTCGAGTTTTATCTTAGAAGAATTCTTAGGAATTTAAAATAGATCAATCCCCCGAGGGGCGTTCGTTCATTCTTTCTTGTGTCGGCGCAATTGAACTGAATGGTCGTTTTTCATGGTGGAGAAGAATTGCGGTGTGGCCCGGAGTGGTCCCCCCGTCCTGGTGGTCGCGGACTGCGAGGGTTGCGATGAAATACTCAAGGACCTGCGGAGGCACGGGTTCTCCAGGGAATTGGTCTCGACCGGTGCCGAGGCGATTTCCAGGTATGAAGAATTCCAGTTGGTCCTCGTCGATCTCGACCTTGAGGACTTCGACGGCCTGACCCTGTGCCGGGAGATCCGCAAGGCGAGCGACATCCCCATGATCGGGTTCACGTCCTCGGAGATGAATCGGATCCTGGCGTTGGAGGGCGGGTGCGACGACTGCATCGACAAGCCCTATTCCAGCCGGGAGTTCATGGCGCGCATCACCGCCCTCCTCCGGCGTTCCCGGGTCTCCTCGTCGTCGGCGCTCGCCTTCGGCGAGCTGTCGATCCATCCCACGACACGGGAGGTGCGGGTGGGCGACCGGTCGGTCAAGGCCACCCGCAAGGAGTTCGAACTGCTCCACCTGCTGGCCTCCAACTCGGACTCCCTCTTCTCCCGCGCCGAACTCCTGCGTCGGGTGTGGCAGTTCAACGTCGTCCAGGACGAGGTCACCCCCCTGGCCAGCCGGACGATCGACACCCACGTGAGCAGCCTGCGCAAGAAACTCGGCGCACCGGACTGGATAGTCACCGTCCGCGGTGTGGGCTTCCGTTTCAACGCCCCGGACGCTTCGTACGAGTCGTCCTGAGCCGGTCGGCTCCCGGACGGTCCCAGCGGCGGTTCCGCCGGCGGTGAGGGGTGCGGCGGCCGTGGCGCCGCCAACGGGGAGGCGTCCGCCGACGGGGCCCGCGGCGATGCCGGACCGGGAATCGGCGGCGCGGCGGGGATGTCGTCCACCGACATGACCGAGCCGTGGCCGGACCGGAGGACCATCGACGTCCTCCGCCGCTCCGAGGCGGCCGGGGAGTCCGCCGACCGGGCCGTCGCGATCGGCGCCCGCGGCGTGTGGTTCCGGCTCGGGGTCGTCGACGAGGAGGCGTTCCGGCGCACGGCGGAGGCCGGGGTGCCGATGGGCACCTGCCCCGCGAACCGGTGGGGCGAGCGCGGTGAGATCACGCACGGGCCCGGCGATGCCGGGCGGGTGACCGGTAGGTTTTCCGAGGAGACCTCCGTCCGGCGATCCGGGTGGAGGTCCTTGCGTATGAGCGGACCGGGCATTCGGCCGGTGGGCGGTGTACTGCCAGGAGGCGGACCGGGCGGCCGCCCAGGCCTCCCGCCGGACCGCGCGGTCCGCGCGGTCCGCCTCCTGATCGGCGGATGACCCGCTTCCGCCGATCACCAGCGTTCGGTGATCAGCTCGGGGGCCGGCGGTCGGCCCGGCAGTTCCGGGTGGCCGGCGCGCAGGCCGTCGAGGGCGATTGCGATGGTGCGCCGACGGGCCCCGCGTGCCGGTTCCACGAGGTCCGCCCGGCCCTTGGCCTCGAACCGCTGGGGTAGGGAGGCCCTGCCGAGCTGTTCGATGAGCAGGGAGATGTCCACGGCGGTGGCGTCGGTGCGGAGCGCCCCGGCCCGGTGCGCGCGGTCCACCAGGGCCCGCAGCAGTTCGTCGGAGCGGGTGAATTTCTCCGCCATCGTGTCGGTGACGGTGATCGTCCCGGCCAGCGCTCCCAGGGCGCCGCCGCTGAACTCGGTGGCGGCGATCACGCAGTGGACGAGGCCCTCCCAGGGGTCGTCGTACTCCAGCCCCTCTTCGGCGGCCTCGATCCACTGCTCCAGCGCCAGCGTGCACAGGCGCTGGAAGAGCTCGTCCTTGGTGCGGTAGCGCCGGTAGAGGCTGGCGATCCCGACACCCGCGCGGTCCGCGATCCTTGCCACGGACGTGTGGACGCCGTCCTCGGCGATGACCTTCTTCGCGGCTTCGAGGAGCGCGCGGTCGTTGCGTTCGGCTTCCGCCTGCCTGGGTGCTCGTCGGCTCATGGGCTCCACTCTAGCCACTTGCGGAGTGAAACGCTCCGTTATAGCTTCCAAAGGGAGCGAATCTATCCGTTTGGAGGTCTGCCGTGCTGTGTGTGGTGATGGAGGAGACCGGAGGTCCCGAGGTGCTGCGGCCCCGGCGGGTCGGGGTCCCGGTTCCCGGGCCCGGCCAGGTGCTCGTCGAGGTCGCGTACGCGAGCGTGACGTTCGTGGAGACCCAGACCCGTTCCGGTGACGGCCCCTTCGGGGCGCCCCGGCTGCCCCGCGTGCCGGGCAACGGGGTCGGCGGGCGGGTCCTCGCCGTCGGCCCGGGGGCGGACGCGAACCTGGTGGGGACGACCGTGGTGGCCACGACGGGAGGGGTGGGAGGCTACGCCGAACTCGCGGTGGCCGGGGCCGACTCGGTGTTCCCGGTCCCCGAGGGCCTCGGTCTCCGGGACGCGGTCGCACTGCTGGCCGACGGCCGCACGGCCCTGCTGCTGCACCGGCAGGCCGAGATCGCCCCCGGGGAGAAAGTCCTGGTGGAGGCGGCCTCCGGCGGTGTCGGCAGCCTTCTGGTCCAGCTGGCGGCGAACGCGGGAGCCCGGGTCGTCGGCGCGGCCCGGGGCGAGCGCAAGGGCGAGGTGGTCGCGTCCCTCGGGGCGGTCCACGTCGACTACTCCCTGCCCGGCTGGACCGGGCGGGTGCGGGACGCGGCGGGCGGCCCGGTCGACGTCGTGTTCGACGGCGTCGGAGGCGCCATCGGCACCGAGGCCGTGGAGCTGCTGGGGCCGGGCGGACGGGTCAGCCGGTACGGGATGGCCAGTGGCGAGGAGGCCGGACCCGGCGAGGAGGCCCTCGCCGCCCGCTCGATCCGCGTCCTGGGCCTGTCCTCCGCGCCGAGCCCGGCACAGAACCGGGCCCTCGTCGGGGAGGTGCTGCGGACGGCCGCCGAGGGAGGGCTGCGCCCGCTCGTCGGCCAGACGTTCCCGCTGGCCCTGGCGTCGTCCGCGCACGCGGCGATCGAGGCCAGGGAGACCATCGGCAAGACACTCCTGGTCACGGAGAGCGCGGACGTCCGGTGAGCCGCCGTCCGCGTCGGCCGCCCGCCCGGGCCGGGGCCCGGGAGTGGGCCGCCCTGGCGGTCCTGGGCGTTCCGGCGGTCCTGGTCATGATGAACATGTCGGTGCTCTACCTGGCACTGCCGCGGCTGAGCTCCGACCTGGAGCCCGACGGGGCCGAGCTGCTGTGGATCATGGACGTCTACGGCTTCACGGTGGCCGGCTTCCTCATCACGATGGGTGCGCTGGGCGACCGGCTGGGACACCGCCGCGTCCTGCTCCTGGGGGCCGCGGCCTTCGCCGGGGCCTCGGTCCTCGCCGCGTACTCCACCGGCGCCGGAGCGCTCATCGCGGCGCGGGCCGTCCAGGGGGTCGCGGCGGCCGCGATGGCACCGTCCTCCCTGGGCGTCATCCGCGGGCTGTTCACCCACCCCGCGCAGCGCGCCCGCGCCATCACGATCTGGACGATGGCGTTCATGGGCGGGGGCGCCCTCGGGCCGATCGTCGGCGGGGCACTGCTCCAGTACTTCCGGTGGGGCTCGGTGTTCCTCGTGTCCGTACCGGCCATGGTGGTGCTGCTCGTGTGCGCCCCGTTCCTGGTGCCCCCGTCCCGGGGCTCCGGCGCCGGGCTTCCGGACCCTGCCAGCGTGGTGATGTCCCTGGCGGCCCCCCTCACGCTCGTGTACGGGGTCAAGGGGCTGGCCTCCGACGGGCCGGGGACGGCCTCGCTGGGTTCGGTCGCCGCGGGTCTGCTCATCGGGGCGGCGTTCGTGCGGCGCCAGCGGCGGCTGTCCGCCCCCCTGGTCGACCCGGCCCTCTTCCGGAACCCGGCCTTCGCGGTTCCCGTGGCGGGGATGACGGTGGTCGGCGCCCTCCTGTTCGGCACGACCCTGCTGACCTCGCAGTACCTGCAACTGGTGGTGGGCCTGGAACCTCTGGCGGCCGGGCTGTGGCAGGCCCCGACCGCGGTCGTCGGCACCCTCACCGCCCTGGTGGCCTCCGGGCTCGTGCCCCGCGTCCACCCGGCCGTGCCCATGGGCGCGGGGGCGGCCCTGGCCGTGGCGGGGCCGGTGCTGTTCGTGCTGGCCGACGGGGGTCCGGGCCTGGTCGTGGCGGGCTCGGTGGCGCTGTTCGCCGGGCTGTCGCCCTTCATGGCACTGGGCACCGGCCTGGTCGTGGGCGCGGCGCCGCGGGAGCGGAGCGGGGCGGCTTCGGCGATCTCCGAGACGGGGGCCGAACTCGGCGGTGCCCTGGGGATCGCCGTCCTCGGCGGCGTGGCCACCGCCGTCTACGGGGCCCGGGTCCGGGACCGGATGCCCGAGGGCGTCCCCGGGGATCTCGCCCGTTCCGCCGGTGAGACGCTGCCCGCGGCGCTGACGGCGGCGGAACGCCTGCCGGGAGACCTCGGGGGAGCGCTGGTGGAGACCGCTCGGAGCGCGTTCGTGCACAGCCTGCACGTGCACGCGCTCGTCCTGGTCCCCCTGCTGGCGGTGCTGGCGGTGGTGACCCTCACGGTGCTCCGCCGGGAACCGGAGCCGGCACCGCCGCAGGGCCGTGACACCGCGCCCGGGACGGTCGGCGACTGAAGGGGCCGCGGCCGGCGGGGAGGCCGGGGAGCGGGCCAGCGCCCGGCCGCTCCCCGGCCTCCCGCGCCCCGCCGGACCGCCCGGACCGTAAGGGCCGCACGGACCGCCGCCGGGTCAGCGGACGACCTCGAACACCTGCTTCTGAACGCCGTTGGGGTACGCCTCGCTCTCCACGAGCTTCAGCTTGGTGAGGTCCTTGTCGGTGTCGCTGAACAGGCGCTTGCCCGCGCCCAGCAGCACCGGGAAGACCAGCAGGTGGTAGCGGTCGACCAGGCCCGCGTCGGCGAGGCCGCGCGCCAGCTCGCCGCTGCCGTGGACGATGATCGGCCCGCCCTCGGTCCCCTTGAGGGCGGCCACGTCGTCCAGCGAACGCAGGATGGTGGCGGGCCAGCGCTCGTCCTGCCCGGTGAGGGTGGTGGAGACGACGTAGCGGGGCATGGCGTTGTAGCCCTTGAACTCCTCGGTCATCGAGGGCCACACCGGGGCGAAGGCCTCGTAGCTGCGGCGGCCGATCAGCATGGCGGTCGCCTCGTCCTGCTCGCGGGCCTTGATCTCGTAGGCCGCCTCGTCGAACTCGACGGAGTCCACGGTCCAGCCGGTGTTGCGGTAGCCGGACTCCCCGCCCGGGGCCTCCATGACGCCGTCGACGGAGACGAACGCGGTGACGATCAGAGTGCGCATGATGGGAGTTCCTCGCTTCTTGTCCGTGCCTACACCCTCTCGTCGAACGGGCCGCGGTGGGATCGACACCGCGCCGGGATTTTTCTCGGGGATTTTTTCGCCGGGGGCGGCCGGGCCCTCGCGCCGGTGTACGCCCGGTGCCGTAGCAGCGGATACGTGCCCGGGGCGATGAAAGCGAGGCCGGTTCGCAGGACCGTGGAGGGGACCCGAAAAGAAAGGCAGGGCACCTCCCATGAACCCGACCCCCCGCACCTTCGTCCCGCTGCTCGGAGCCCTCGGCTTCCTCGTCTTCTACCTCGCCGTCGGCCCGGTGGCCGGGATGTTCGCCGTCGGTGACATCCCGCGCCCGGGTACGCCCGCGGAGGAGGTGTACGCCTTCCTGGCCGCCAACGGCACCGCGTCGGTGGTCACCGCGATCCTTCAGACGCTGTCGGTCCTGGGCCTGGCCGTCGTGGTGGCCCGCACCGTGCGCACGCCCTCCCGGGAGGCGGACACGGTGCCGCGCCGGGTCGCGGCCGTGGCCGGGTGGACCGCCGTCGCCGCCATGCTCGTGTCGGCCGTGACCGCGGTCGTCCTGTCCGTGCTCGTGCCCCAGCTGTCGGTGGAGGCCGCGGTCAACGTGCGGTCGGTCTCCTTCGTCACGGGCGGGGTCGTCCACGTGGTCGCGCTCGGTGTGTTCGTCGCGGCGCTGGCGGGCTCGGGCGGGTGGACCCGCCCGGTGCGCGTCACCGCGTGGATCGCCGCCGTCCCCGCCGTCCTGTCCCTGGTGTCGGTGCTGTGGCCCATGGCCATGGCGCTGCTGCCGCTGGGCCGGCTGCTGGGCATGGCCGCCCTGGTCGTCGCCGGGGTGAGCCTGGTCCGCGGCCGCAGCCGCGTGCCCCGGGAGGTGGAGGGGGTCCGTTGAGCGAGAGCCCGCGCCGAGCGGAGAGCACG